>DATCIV010000287.1:0-6224 GCA_036507575.1 Candidatus Bipolaricaulota bacterium
GTGACTTGGACGGGCTCCCAGCTTTCCGGCTGATAGCCCATCGTGTGCAGCTCGTAGCCGTCCGCGTTGTAGCCGACGAAGGCGATGTGCGCCCCATCGCCGGGCACATCAGGGGCAAAGGCTCCTGTCAGCGCGTTCGTCACGCGGGACAACGACTGGTTGGTCAGGTTATAGGCGTACAGGTTATTGACCCCGTCGCGATCCGACTGGAACAAGATCACCTCGCCGTCCGGCGCCCAACTGGGATCGGAGTCGGTCGCTTGGTCCTGGGTGAGCGGGGCCAATGCACCGCCTTCGCTGGGCATCAGGTAAATGTCCTGAAAGCCGCGCTGCCACAAAGAAATCACGATCTGTTCTCCGTCCGGCGACACCTCGAAGGAATCCAGCAACAGGCCGGCGGGAAAGGTATTCAGCAACGCGATCCGCCCGCTGTCCAGCTCCAGCGTCAACAAATCCGTCCCGGTGGCAAAGCGATTCTGCTGGGCGAACAGGATGCGCTTGCCATCGGGGTACCACACCGGGTTGTATCCGCGGATTCCCTTCGTCAATCGCGTTTCCTTCCTGGCGTTCACATCGTAGAGGTACAGGTCGCCAAGCAAATAGTGCTGATCGACCATGGCATGCTTGTGATACACCAACTGGCGGCCGTCAGGGGACCAGGCCGGCGCAGCCGCCCAGAACGGAGGCCGAAAGAACGGCAGCTCCAACGGGATGGACAAGAGCATATGATCGTCCTGCCCATCCGGGCGCACCAGGCGCACGCTGCCGTTGCGGGCGGGGTCGAAGTGGTAATAAGCAATCCATTGGCCGTCCGGGGAGTAGTCGGGTTTGTTGTTCCAATACGGCAACGGGCTCACTTTCAGGCTTTCAGTGACCCCTTCCGCTTGGATGCGCTCGAGATCCGGGGCAAACAGGCGCTGCAGCCAATCTTGAAACCCTTGATAGAACTCCTGCGATGAAACACCCACCGTCTGAGCGAGCACGCCGCCAAAGTCGTGCACAAACCCCAGGGTGAGCAGCGGCAGCAGCTGCTGGGAATTGATCTCATCCAAAGTAGCGATGGATTCCCGGCCGTACACGTCGGCCATGTAGCGCACCATCCAGGAGCCGTAGTTGTGATCGAGCATATAGGAGGAAGGAAACTCGTCGCGGGCGTAGGCGCTGTTGAGCAGCTGGTCAAGCGGGATGAATTGGTCGTTCAGCAGCATCGTGCGCAGGTACATGGCCTCGCGCGGGTCGTTGGCACGTGAAGCCCCCCGACGGGCGAACTCCAAGTAGATGGGAATGCCCTCGACAAACGCACCCGGCCGGGCGAAATTAGGGGAGGCGATGCTGCCAAACACCTCGCGCAGCGCGGCGGGCACGCCACCCACCTTGGCCAAGTCGAACACATGGCCGATTTCGTGGAACAACACGTTCTCCAGAGGGAATTGCGTGCGAGAGTTGAGCCACTCGTTGAACGAGCGCGCTTCCGACGTTCCCTGGATCGTGTCGTGGGTCAGGGGATTGGCCGCCCCGGCGGACAGGTCACCCAGATCAGCGAAAATGACCGTGATCTTGAAGGGCGGCGTGTAATCAATCTCCTGTGCCCAGAACTCGAATGCAGCCTCGGAATAGGCCGCAGCTTCCTGAGCCAATTCGTCCAACCCCTCGTGGTAGATCACATGGTAGTGCTCGGTCTCCAGCGTTTTCCACTCCAGGCGCGGATCCAGCGCCAAAAACTGTCCAAATGACGATACGCCGGCAACCCAGGTCAAACACGCAACTGCAATAACGGCTGCAACCCGACGGGGCATGTCGCGACCTCCTTTTAAGCATTGCAAGGGATGAATGACGATGTCTACCTTCAGCGTTGCACCTCCTTGGGGCGAATTGCTGCTCATACTTTGCGCCGCGCCGAGATGGTAAGACATCTGTCAAGTGCTCGACAAGGCACTAAGACAAATGGCCGAGCTCAGAGGTCAACGTCGTGCGCATGGGACAGTTGCGCCTCAAAAGCTGCTCCTGATATACTGCCACAAAAGCGCGACAGGCCGTCAAGCAGTCCGCATCCAACGCATTTCTATGAGGTGATACGCACATGGGCGGCGTCCGAACCATTTGTTGTGCAGGCCATTCAGGCAGCGGAAAAACAACGTTGATCAAGGCGCTGATGAAGTTGCTGGGGACCCCTGTGGAGCTGGGCACCTCTGAAGAGGAAAAGGCCCGCGGCGCGACGATTGACCTGGCCGTGGTCACCCACAAGAAGGGCGACAGCATTCTCACCCTGATTGATACCCCGGGGTTTGCCGAGTTCATCGAGGAGGTTTACAAGGGGCTGCGCGTATCGGAAACCGGGCTGCTGGTGGTCAACGGGGAAAAGGGCGTCGAGGTGCAAACGGAGTTGGCCTGGCAGGTGTTCAAGTCCCTGAAAAAGCCCGCAGTGGCCTTCGTCAACCGCATGGACCTGCCCAACGCCTCGTTCTCCAAGTGCATGGATTCGTTGCGCCAGCAGGACAATTTCGTTCCTCTGGAACTGCCCATCCGCGGCGACGGCGCCTTCATCGGCTACATGAACCTGATCACCATGGAGCCCAGGTTCTTCGACGGCAAGCCCGGCGCCCTTGGCGCGGAACTGAAGGAAGAGGCCAAGATGCTGCGCGAGCAGCTGCTGGAGGGGCTTTCCATGGTGGACGACTCCCTGATGGAGAAGTTCCTTGCCGAACAACCCATCCCCGCTGCGGACATCGAGCACGCGCTGCACACGGGCATGCTGGGGCAGGTGCTTTACCCGGTGCTGTGCGGCTCTGCCGCGGCAGCTTTGGGCCTCAAGCAGTTGCTGCACATCCTGCAGGACGATACGCCGACCTTTGACGAAGAGGAGCAGGTGGGCCAGGCGTTTCGCGGCCTGGTCTTCAGCGTGACCCAAGACCCGTATCTGGGGACGCTGTCCTACACAAAGCTCTACGGGCCGGTGAAGGAGGGTCAGGTCGCCATCAACGTGAACACCGGCGTCAAGGAGACGCTCAAGGAGATCAGCACGCCCCTGGGCGACAAGCCACAGAAGGTCAACGCGGGCGCCCCCGGCGAGGTCGTCGTCCTGAGCAAACTCAGCGAGATCGCGCTGGGCGACACGCTGGCCTCGGACGCACAGGCGCCGAAGCTGGAACTGGCTGAATTTCCCAAGCCCATTTTCAGCCGCGCCCTGGCGCCCTCCACCCAGGCGGATGAGGAGAAAATGAGCATCGCCTTCCGCGAGGTGACCGCCTACAAAGCCACCTTGGATTTCAAGGTGGATGAGGTCACGCACGAGTTCCTGCTGGTGGGCATGGGGGAAGGGCATTTGAACGCCGCCGCCGAGCGCGTCAAGAGTCGCTACAAGGTGTCGGTCACCATGAAGCGCCCGCAGATGCCCTACAAGGAAACCATCCGCAAGACCAGCGAAGCGCAGTACCGCCACAAGAAACAGTCTGGCGGCCGCGGGCAATTCGGCGAGGTCCATTTGCGCGTATCCCCTCTGCCGACCGGGTACGAGTTCGTGGACGAGATCAAGGGCGCCGTGATCCCGAATCAATACATGCCGGCAGTGGAGAAGGGAATCCAGGAAGCGCTCAAGGAAGGGGTGCTTGCCGGCTATCCGCTCGACGGCGTGAGGGTGAGCGTGTTCTATGGAAAACACCACGAAGTGGACTCCTCGGAAATCGCCTTCAAAATAGCGGCGGCACAGGCCTTCAAGCTGGCCATGCAAGAGGCCAATCCGGCGCTGCTGGAGCCCATCGTGAAGCTGACCGTGCTCACCCCTCGCGAGTACACCGGCGACATCATGAGCAGCCTGTCCGGCAAGCGCGGCAAGATCCTGGGCATGGGCGGCACCCAGGGCAACGTTGAGATGATCGAGGCTGAGATCCCGCTGGCCGAGGCGATGGAATACGCCATCGAACTCAAGTCGCTCACCCAGGGGCGCGCCACTTTCCAGCAGGAGTTCCTCAAATACCAAGTGGTCAGTTCTGCCAAGCTCGCCGAGGAGTTGCTCAAGCGCGAGGGGAAAGAGGTGGCGGTGGCGGCTTGATCGAGCTCTCGGTCAAGACCAGCTTCAAGCAGGGGCTGGTGGACATCACGGCGCAGGTTCAGCGCGCGGTGCGCGGCACAGGGGTGCAAAGCGGCGTCTGTGTTCTGTACGTGCCTCACACCACGGCGGGGATTACGATCAACGAGTCCGCCGATCCGGCCGTCAAGGAAGACATTCTGCTGGCGCTGCAGCGTTTGACGCCCCCCGACCTGCGTTACCGACACCTGGAGGGCAACGCCCACGCGCATATCCAGGCGGCGCTGATGGGCCATAGCGTCCAAATCCCCATCGAGGGAGGACAGTTGAAGCTGGGCACTTGGCAAGGGATCTTCTTCTGCGAATTCGACGGCCCGCGCAGCCGCCTGGTCTGGGCTCAACTGATGCCGCAGCAGCTGAAGCCTTCGTAACGAAAGCCCGACCCCGTTGCTGAAGCTGCCTTGGGCCCAACCACAGCGCCAGCCCCGTCAGGCACGATGAGAGTGTTCTCGCGGTCACGTTCCAGGCGTTGACCATACCGGTTGCAACCTGTTACGATAGGGTGATGACACGATTTTTCAAAACGGCCGCCTTGTGCGTGTTGGTCGGTTGCCTTGCCTGGACAGCCCAGGGTCAGGACGCTCCGATTTTGGCGCTGCAAGGGGCAACTGCGCAGCCCTTGTCCACGGTCACGCTGGACCTGGTCCTGGCCAGCGCGCCCCATGGCCTGCAGCAGTACGCGTTCAAGGTCGAGGTCATGGACCCGACGATCGCCTCCTTCGCGGGCGTAGAGGGCGTGGCGCTGAGCGGACCGTTGTTCCAGTTGACACAGTCCTCGGCCACCGGTGCGGAGTTTCGCGCTCTCGATCTGCAAGACGCCGTCCAGCCCGGCGCACAGAACGTCGTGCTGGCTCACTTGAGCTTCAACGCGCTGGCGCCCGGCACCAGCCAGATCAGCCTCCAAGCCATTGCCTTTGTGGATGATCGCGGCACCAAGGTGGAACCGCAGGTTCAAGGAAGCACGTTGACCGTGGCGCCAGCTGGAACTGAAATTCCTCCAACGCAACCGTCCGCACCGGCCACGGCGCTGCAATTGGCCGTGGTGCGGGCGAACGTGGAAGACGTGGCTGTCGTGGATTTAACCCTGTTGCAAGCGCCCGCCGGACTGGAGCGCTTCGACCTGCGGCTGCGCTTGTCGCCCGCCGGCCTGGGGCGTTTTGCAGGCGTGCAGAGCGTGGCGCTGCCCGCCGACCACGTCCTGGTGTCCGAGAGCGACGAAGAGGTCCGGCTGCGCGGGGCCGACCTGGGGGACGCCATTCGTCCGGGGGCAAGCGGCCTCGTCCTGGCACGAATTCAGGTAAAAGGGATCGCGCCGGGCGTCGTTGAGGTGGGCATCATCGTCGAGCTGTTCACCGACGACGATGGTCAGCCCATAACGCCATCGCTGATGCCGGGACGAATCGAGTTCTTTCAAGGGCCGGCAGCGCTGGAACCTGGCCTGAACCCTCCCAAGGACCTGGATGGAGATGGGAAATTCGAGGACGTCAACGGCGACGGCGCCTTCGATGCACAGGATTCGGTCGTGCTTGCCTTTAACCTGGATAACCCCGCCGTCTTGGGCGGCGTTCCATTCTTCGACTTCGATGGAGACGGTCAAATCACTTTCGCCGACGCGATCGCCCTGTCCGACCGACTTTAGCACTCCACCACAATGAACGTTGCATGTATAGCCGCGTAGGTCCGGCCAGGCGCACTCCGCTACAAGCTAAAGGTCGGAATGAATTGGCCGTTGGAGTAAACCACCCCGAAGCTCAGCGAAATCGGAAAGTTGTACCAAAGATAAGTGGAAAAGACCAGGCTCGCTCCATAGAAATCGGAGAACCTCCCGTCGAAAGCGACGTTGGCCCCTGCAAACGCGCTCAGTTGGACCTTTTGGAAATAGATGGGCCACGTTCCCAGTTGCTTTTCCAGGTAAAACAAGGGAAACGACGCCTCCAGCGTTCCCGAACCGATGCCTTGCAGTGCGTCCACTTGGGCGTTGGCGCCCAGCTGGAACTCCCCACCCAGCGTCCAGGTGGCGCCCAGTTGCGCCCCCGCCGAGGGCGACGTCCCGGCGTCCGTGAAAGCCATCCCTGCGTTCAATCCCAGGGAATAGTGACCCATCAGACCGTCTCGTCCGCTGGAAAACGACGTGCTCCAG
>DATCIV010000288.1:0-5397 GCA_036507575.1 Candidatus Bipolaricaulota bacterium
GACGGCAACGATACGCAGGCCATTGCACAAGCCATCTCGGCGGCGCGCGCGCATCAGCGTGGCCCCGCGCTCATTGCGGTGCGCACGCACATCGGCTACGGCAGCCCCCACAAACAGGACACGGCCGAAGCCCACGGCGCCCCGCTGGGCCAGGAGGAAGTGGCGTTGACCAAGCGCGCACTCGGCTGGCCGACCCTGGAACCGTTCAGTGTGCCCTCCTCCGTGCTCGACCATTGTCGCAAGGCGGTTGGCAAGGGGCAGGCGTTGGAGCAGGAGTGGACACAGCGCTTTGAACGCTATCGCAACGCTTATCCAGCGCTGGCTGAAGCATACGAAGCGGCCTTGCGCAAGCGGCTGCCTGCGGGCTGGTCACAGCATCTGCCCGCTTTCGGCCCCGCAGACAAGCCCATGGCCACGCGCAAGGCCTCGGGTCTTGTCCTCAACGCTGTCGCGCCAGCGCTTCCTGCTCTGATCGGCGGCTCGGCGGATCTTGCTGAATCCAACAACACTTACTTGAACTGCTCAGGAGATTTCACCGCCAGTGACTACGCGCAGCGCAACATTCGTTTTGGGGTGCGCGAACATGCGATGGGCGCGATCCTCAACGGCATGGCGCTTCACGGCGGCGTGATTCCCTTCGGCGGCACGTTTCTCGTGTTTTCCGATTACGTGCGCCCGGCGATCAGATTGGCCGCCATGATGAAGCAGCACGTCATTTTCGTGTTCACGCACGATTCGATCGGGTTGGGCGAAGATGGCCCCACGCATCAGCCGGTGGAGCAGGTGATGTCCCTGCGCTTGATTCCCCACCTCGTGATCCTGCGCCCCGCAGACCCGGAAGAGACGAGTGCGGCGTGGAGGGTGGCGCTTGAGCATCGCGGCGGCCCCGTCGCACTGGTGCTCACTCGCCAAAACGTGCCTCACCTGCCGCGCTCGGGCGTGAGCGCGTTCGACGGCGTGCCCAAGGGGGGCTACATCCTTGCGGGGTCTGCAGATCCGGAGATCCTCCTCATCGGCACCGGGTCAGAAGTTCAATGGGCTTTGCAGGCTCAACGGCAACTTGCCCTGGAGGGCGTCGCGGCACGCGCCGTGTCCATGCCCAGTTGGGAGCTGTTCGAAGCGCAGTCCCAGCAGTATCGTGATGAAGTGCTTCCTCCCGGCGTGTGGAAGCGCTTGTCCGTCGAGGCCGGCGCGACCCTGGGCTGGGAGCGCTACGTGGGCGCCAGGGGCGCGAAGATCGGTCTTGACCGCTTCGGCGCTTCGGCGCCCGGCCCCTTGTTGATGGAGAAATTCGGATTCAGCAGCGAACACGTGCTCGCACAAGCCCGTCGCCTGTTGGGGCGCGTGCACTAGGGAGGGGTTTTGAACAATCCACTGCTCCAGCTCCACGGCATGGGTCAAAGCCCATGGCTCGACTACATCCGACGCGATCTGATCGAAGCAGGTGGATTGCAGCGCTACGTGCAAGAGGGAATTCGAGGAGTGACCTCCAACCCGGACATCTTCGAGAAAGCCATCGCGGGCGCCGCACTGTACGACGCGGACATCGCCGCGCTCCCGCATGACACGCCTTTGCAGCTGTACGAAGCGCTCGCCATCGACGACATTCAACGGGCGTGCGACGTCTTCTTGCCTTTGTATCGAGAAACGGGCGGCACCGACGGCTTTGTCAGCTTGGAGGTATCCCCCCATCTGGCGCATGACGCGCAGGGGACGATGGCCGAGGCCATGCGGCTCTTCAAGGCGGTGTCGCGGCCCAACCTGATGGTGAAGGTGCCTGCCACCGGTGCGGGGCTGGCGGCGATCGAGTCCTTGATCGCCGTCGGCGTGAGCGTCAACGTTACCTTGATTTTCTCACAGCAGGTCTACGAGTCCGTCTGCCATGCCCACATCCAGGGGTTGGAGCGCAGGCGACGCACGGGCCAGCCACTGGCGCACGTGGCGTCGGTGGCCAGCGTGTTCGTCAGCCGCATTGACACCCTGATCGACGCCATGCTGGAGGAAAAAGCGCGGAAGTCTCCCGCTCAGGCGCAGCGCTGCGAAGCGCTGATGGGAAAAGCGGGCATTGCCAACCTCAAGCAGGTGTACCAGCGCTACAAAGCCATTTACCACGGCTCGCCATTTGCCGCGCTGCGTCAAGCCGGCGCGCAGGTGCAGCGTCCGCTGTGGGCAAGCACCAGCACCAAGAATCCTCGTTATCCGGACATCATGTACGTGGAAGCCCTTGTGGGTCCCGAAACCGTCAACACGCTGCCGCTGTCCACCTTGCAGGCCTTCTGCGACCACGGCAAGGTCCAGCCCACCCTGGAATGCGGGCTTGACGAAGCACAGCAGGCGCTCGTGTCGCTGGAGCAACTTGGAATCGATCTGGAGCAGGTGATGGAGCAGCTCTTGCAACAGGGGCTTCAGAAGTTCGTCGAGCCCTTTGACCGCCTGCTGCGCAGCCTCCAACAGAAGATGGAGGGGGTCGTTAGGTGATGCGCGAAACGCGTCAATTCCGTTTCAGGCGCGGCAGGTGTACGACGCCGAAGTGAACCATCACGGAGATGCCCAGGATGATGAAGACCAGCTCCATGGACTTGATCGTCAGTGAATAGGCCACGGCCTCCTGCGCTGGGACCACGCCGTTCACCAATTGGAAAATGCCGATCAGGCCGAGCTCCGAGATCCCGATCCCTCCGGGCGTCAACCACAGAAACGTGGACAGGAAGAAGAACAGCGCGAAAATGAAGGACAACTCTCTGAAGCTGAAACCGTAATCGGCGCTGAATTGAAAGAAGATCCACGGTCGGATGAAGGTGGTGATGTTGATCAGCAGGCAAAGTCCCAAAACCTGCCACATCGTGCGGCCATGATGCACGAAGGCTGCATGGATGCCGCTCTCCGCTGCGACCAGCCATTCACGGATCCTATGCAGCCGTTCTCTCGCCCAGTGCAGCTTCCGCTCCAGAAAACCGCACGTGCGGCTGCACCAATGGCGCTTGGTGATGAAGCTCCATGCCAATAAAGCCCACCCTCCGATGATGAGCACGTTGCCCACCACGATAGACACTTCCTGGGAGACGGGCAAGACGCCACTGAAGATCGCGTTCACGCTGCCCAACAGCACGAACGAGAACAAGGTGGCGCCCTCCAGCAGCTTCCACAGCACGACGGTCGCCGTGACCTGGCTTGAGTCCGCGCCCGTCTCCTTGCTCAACAAATACACGCGCAGCGGTTCGCCTCCGAAATACATGGACGGGGTGAGGTAGGTCAGCGCATAACCGCCAAGCACAGCGCGCCAAACGATCAGCCAAGAGGGGAAGATGCCATACGCGTTCAGCAGAAGCTTCCAGGTCCACACCCAGCCGAAGACCATCGCAAGAATGTTGAGAAAACTCAAACCGGCGCCAAGCCAGCCCAGTTGGATCATCCCATTCCAGATGCGATCCAGGCCGACCGAGTAGATGGTCGCCACCATCAAGACAAGGCCCGTGAGGATCGAGACGGCGATGGTGATGCGTCTCTTGATCCCTTTGCTCATCTAGATGTACCCCAGGCTCTGCAAACGTCTTCGAATTTCTTCGTCATAGCCTTCCGGCAAGGGCTGCTGGCTGGCCAGCTTGTCAATTGCAGCGCCATTCTGGATGGGATGCTCTTTGAGAAACGCGTCATCGAACAAATCCTTGAGCACGGCGCCGTCGAGCGTCTGCGGCACGGGCAACCCCATCAGGTACAGCAGCGTCGAAGCCATGTCCATCAGCCTGGCGTTGGTCAGCTGGCCGGGCTTGACGTGTGGGCCGTTGGCCATCAGGATACCGTCCATGCGATGCCATCCGGAGCCCCAGCACGCCGGGGACACGATGCGTTTCGAGACGAATTCACTCGTGCCCACGGCCATGTAGCCTTCGTTGGGCAGCAGGATCAGTTCGGGCGCATCCTCCAAGGCTTCCCCGCTGTAGAGCTGCTCCTTGAAGCAACCCGCTTCAAAAACAAGCTCGCCATTGGCGGGGTTTCTGAGCGACATCAAGCCGGCTAGGATCTCTTCTGCGAGCGCTTTGCGCTCGGCCTGCGCCACGATGCCCTGCGGTTCGCAGCCCCTCAGGTTGAGGTAGACCTGGCCCACATTGCCGAAAGAATAGGCTCGAGTGCGGCCCCAATCGATGTGCTGATGCGAAAGGAAGAACCTGCCCATGCGCTGGTAGATTTGGGCGTGGCGCAGTTGGGAGTTGCGGCCCAAATAGCCCGTCAACTCCCCCCAGGGATACAGGCTCTCCGGCGTAAATCCGAGCCCGAAGAAGGCGGCTCGTTTCATCCACGTTGCGGCGTTTCGCTTGAGCTTGAGGTAGCCCTCCTTCAGCAGCCAGTTGTTCAGGTAGACGTTCCAATGCAGCGGGCCGAATCCGTGGTCGCTGAGCACGATGGTCGTGGTCCCTTGGGGCAGGCGACTTAGCAGGTCAGGCAGCGCCCGATCCAGCTGTTGAAATATCTCCAGAATGGGATTGCCCGGCAGGCGCTTGGCGCGGTAGCGAGGGCGCTCGATGCCGTCGATCACGTGCCACATCTGATGTTGCACCGAATCGGTTTCCATGAAGTGCACCATGAAGACGTCCCACTCTTTGTCCAGCAGCGCGTGCGCCACATTGAGCTTGCGCGCCAACGATTGCTTGAGGCTGTCGAGCCACTGGGCCGTCTGAAACCGTCCGCGCCAGTGTTCGGGCATGGTGTTGAAGCCGGGCACAGCCTGCTCCAGCTCCGCCTGAAGCGCAGGGGGGTACGTATATGAGGCCCCGGCGGGCGCAAGCAATCCAGACACCATGTAGCCATTCACCGGCCGCGGAGGATAATTGACCGGCACGCCCAGTACGCTCACCTTGGCGCCATGGTGGCTGAGCACGTCCCAGATCGTGGGCAGCGGAAGCAGCTGGGCGTTGATGGGCACCAAGTGGTACCCATTGGGCGCACGCCTCAGCCAATCGAAGAATCCGTGCTTGCCGGGGTTGCAGCCGGTTTGGAAGGTAGTCCAGGCAGCTCCGGTGATGGGCGGTATCGTACTCTCCAACGGTCCGTATGCGGCTTGAGCCCTGAAACGCTCCAGATTGGGGAGCTGGCCGGCCCGCATCCACGGATCCAGCGCCCTGAACGTGGCTCCGTCCAGGGCCAGGATGAATACCTTAGGCATAGACTTTGCCCTCAAGCAGCGCGGTATACAGCTGTCGATATTGGTTGCCTATGGAATGGAGTCCATGCTCGTGTGCCAGATGAAGCAGCGCGAAGGAATGCTCCCGCCTGAGGCGTTCATCCGCTGCAAGCAAACGAATGTAATCGATGAAGGCTTGATTGGAGTCCGCTTTGAAACAGTGCTTCCCATGAACCAGCCAATCCCCATATGCCGGAATGTCCCTCAATACCATGGGC
>DATCIV010000289.1:0-5249 GCA_036507575.1 Candidatus Bipolaricaulota bacterium
TGCTGCGATCGTTCCGCCGGTCACCCTCTCTCCTTCCTGTGCTGTGCGCACATTACTCCTGTGTTGCCAGCTTGACTATATATTTTCGCTTTGATATATATCTTTAGAGAAAGGGCTTGTCAAGGAGAGGAGAGGATGGCAACAAGAAAAGGTGAGGACCCAGTCTGCAATAGCTTGATTTCCTACTATTGAGCAAATACATAAAGTATATAATCATCGTTAAGAGATAGAGCCATAGAAAGGAGAAAGGGTGAAGCCACAAAAATGGGCGCAGGAGAAGCGCACTTTAGGCACCACCGCGGGAGGCAGCACGTACATGATCACGCTGCCCAAAGCCTGGATAGAAGGGTTTTCAATTAAAAAGGGCGAGGAGCTGACCCTCAATTTGGTGGGGCTCGGGATCTATCTGGGTCTGGACAAGAAGGCCAATTCTCCCGCGGCAGCCACGACCAAGCTGAAGTTGGGCCCCGATTTACAAGGGGAAGTGCTGGGCCGCACGCTCATCTCCCGCTACATCGCGGGGTACAACGTGATCGAGGTGGAGGGATCGGTCTCCAGCGAGCAGCGCAAGGACCTGCGCCGCACCGCCGCCCGGCTCATCGGCGCCGAGATCTTGCAGGAGACGTCGCAGAACGTGCTCATTCACATCCTGCGCGATCCCCAGGTGCTGTCGGTGGAGCAGCTGCTGGAGTACATCGACGACAACGTGATGGGCATGGTGGACGATGCGCTCAAAAGCCTGCTGACCGGCAACCTGGACCAAGCCATCGGCGTGGTCCAGCGCGACGAGCGGGTGGACCGCTTCTTCCTGCTGATGACGCGCCGCCTGTACGCCGCCCTGCACAACCCGCTAGCGGAGGTGGAGCACAAGATCTCGCGGGTGGATTTTTATAACACCCACAACGTGGCCCGGCAGCTGGAGCGCGTGGCGGACCACGCGGTCAGGATCGCCCAGGCCACCCAGGCACTCATCGAGGAGCAGCACCCTGTGCCGGGCAAGATCGAGAAACTGCTCAAACAAGCGGGCGAAGGCGTGAAGGAATTGATCGAAAAGGTGATGGAGGCCTTCGTGCAGCTCAACAGCCAGCAAGCGCACCAGACCCTGGCCAGTGTGCCCAAGCTGGCCCAGTTGCTGGAGGAGATGGATCGCCAGCTGCTGGAGCTGGAGGACTCGCATTTGGCCTATCACCTAGGCATCGTCTCCGACAGCATCAACCGCATCAAGGATTACGCCGTCAACGTGGCTGAAGTCACCCTCAACGCCGTGGCGCTTCAGGTGCAGTGAATTCTGGCGCGCCGGCGGGGAAACAGCTTCTTGCGTTGCGCATGGAGCTGGTACACTGGTGTCCAGAGACAGTCAAGGAGGGTCTATGCAGACACCAGAAAAGCGGATTGCCCTAACCTTGTTGGCTGCGTGGGGGCTGTGCTGGCTGGGGGCGCCCTTGGCCTTTGGCCCCGTTTCTGAGGTGGCGACCGAACAGCCTATGGAGTTCGTCGGCTGGTTCAACGCGTTGGTTTCCTTCCAGACCCAATTCAGTTGGAAGGGCACAAACATGACCGGGTACATCGTTTTTGTCATTTGGCCGCAAGGCGGGCACACGCAAGTCAGCGGCCCATTGGCCAGCGACGAGGGCTCATTGTCGGTGCCGGTGGAGGTGGACATCCCTGAGTTCGTCCCGGATGGCATGGGAACGTTGCAGGTTGCAGCACTCTCATCCTCCTGCTGCCCAGAACGGCTCGATAGCCCGCGCCTGGAGCAGATCTTCGGCGTGGACCGAACCCCGCCGGCGATTGAGATCAGTCGTCCGCTCCCACAAGAGACGCTCTTGCTCCACCAAAGCGAGAGCGCCCGCTGGACGGCCACCGATCTCCTGTCAGGCGTGGACACGGTGAGCGCGACCGTTCCCGACGCAGGCCCGCTCGATACAAGCGTGGTGGGTTCGCACCTGTTTGAAGTCATGGCGGTGGATCAAGCGGGGAACGTCGCCTCGCGCTCAACTCCCTATCGGGTGGTGTACCAGTTCATTGGCTTTACGCTCGTCATCGACGACTCGGAACCAGCGGTGGTCGTTCCCGCCCTGCCCGAGCAAACGCAGGAGCAGATCCCGCAGATACGACAGGCAGACCCGCTGCTCATCCAGTTTGCGCTTGCCGATGCCGGCGGCGGGCAGGTCCCAAGCGCGGTGGCGCACCTTGCGTTGTTTCAAGTCTCGCTCACGGCGCAGGGCGAGGAGGAACTCGGTTCGATTCCGCTGCCTGAGGGAATCAGCGACCTGTTCCAATTCGATCAGGAAACGGGTCGGTATGGTTTCACGCTGGAGACGGCGGGGCTACCGCTGGGGCTGGTGGAAGTTCAAGTGCTGTTGGACGATGGAGAGCTCAAAAGAACCCGCTTGCAGTTGACGTCTTAAAGCGCACACCGGTCCGCCCCTGTCAAAGTAGAACCTAACGCACTTCCAGGGGGGAGATCAGCTCAAGCTGCAGGCTCTCTGCGTCCGTCGGTTTGGCGCGAGAGAAGCCGGAGATCTCGAATTTGCCCTTCTGGGAAGAAGTCCTCACCGAGTAATCCAGTTGCAGCACGTCCCCGGGCGCAGCGTTGGCGACGAAGGTGGTGGTCTCGCCGGCGATCACGATGAACTCCGGGGGCAGCACCTCGGACACCGCAAGCAGCTCCAGCTCCTGCTTGGCGGTCACCTCTACGTGGACCAAAAAGACCACGTCGGTGCTCACCGCCGGCAAGGCCGTGCGCGCAAACGTCACGAATTCGTTTTCCGCCGATTGGGTGACGGGCTCGGTGGGCAACGGTTTGGGCGGGTTGAGCAGGTCGCACGCGGTGAGAGCCACTGCCAATGCGCCCAGGAGTAAACAGACCTTCATGTTTGCCACTGTCTTCATCGAAACATCCCCTCCACGCTCGAAAATCGGGCACATTCTAACGGCCCTCGCAGCGGATCACAAGAAGCTCCCGGCCACCTCGATCACGTCCAACTCGCTGACCGAGGCGCTGGTCCCCAGCGCTTGTGCCAGGCTGGGTTGGGTGCGCCCTTCGTCCCCCGAGATCAGCTCCTTGACGTACAGCCCGCCGGAGCAATGCACCTCCACCTCGGCGACCAATTCCCCGGTCAGCCGCCCCTGGATGGAGAACACTTCGCGCTGGCGCCACAGGTCCGCGCGCCGGTGCGACACGCGCTGCGGCGTGCGCTGGCGGATGGGTCCCACCAGCGACTGCAGCGCGCGCTGGAACGCCTGCGCGCAGATCGGCTGCCCCAGGACGAGCTGAGCGCGGTAGCGCTTGTGGGCTTCCTGTTCCTTGATCGTTCCCACTGCGGCGCCGTTCACCGGACGCAGGTCCAACACGGAAGCCTTGCCCTGCGCGCATTGGTTGATGTGCTCGGCCACCTGCGCCCAATCGAAGAAGCGCTTCACGGGATGCTTGACCTCCAGCACAAACGGCCGCCCGGTCCCCAGCATGCGGGCGTCAATGTCCTCCCGGCCGGCGCCGTGCAGAATGCAGTCCTGCCCCTGGCACAGCGACCGCAGCGGCTCTCCGATGAGGGACTCCACGCTTTCGGGGTATTGCTGGCCGCTGCCGCGACACTGGGCGCAGCCGCGCCCCTTGCAAAAGGTGCAAGGCCAGCGGGTCTGCGGGATGCCGCGCACGTGCTTGCAGTAGCGCCCGAACACGTACAGCGGGTTGACCTGCACCGAGAGCTTTTCCCAGATCAGATCTGCGTACACGGTGATCTCGGGGTGTTGAAAGTCCACGCGCGTCGGCCTGCCTTGGCGCGTTTGGATCAGCTCTCCAAACTGCTTGCCCACGGCGCGGTTGAACCCTTGCTTGAGCGGCTCTGCTGCATCCAGACCGTGGCGCCGGCGCAGCTGCCGCTCGGCGTCCTCGAGAAAACCGGGAGGCCGCGTGCCCATCAGGTAGCGCTCAAATTCGTAGGGGAGCAGGGCCTGGTAAACCCGTTCGGCCCACTCGGGCACGTTGTGGAAATGGTTCATGCACAGCGGGCACAACTCGGGTTCGGGCAACTGGGCGTCGTGCTGCAGGCATAGCGTCACGCGCAGCGCGTGCCCGCGCTGGGCGTTGCTGAACCCATGGCCCCGCTTGGCGAACTGGCGGCCCAGGCACTCGTCGCACAGCGCTTGATCCTGTAGGACGGCCCAGGCTTGTTCCAAAATGGCAGGCATGGCCCAGATTATACCGAGCCCATACGTCGGCGCAGGCAGGGCCTGCCGCCGGCGGGGCCTTAGAAGCCGCAGCCGAAGTTCACTTGGAAGCTGGTCAGGAACAAGAAGCGGGTTTCAAAGCCGAAGTTGCACTGGTCGCGCCCGACTTCGTAGCCGATCACGAAGTTGGTGATGGGGCGGGGCAGGAAATCACTGATCATCAGCCCAAACCCGACGTACACCAGGTCAGGCTCGCGGACGGGGTCGTTCCACAACAGGTCGAAGCCGCCAGCCAGCCGGGTGCGGTCCTCGGCCAGGTACATCTGCCCCCAGGGACGGCCGTGCAACCCCCAGAACCAGCTGAAGCGCAGGTAGCCTCCCACGCCTGCCAGCAAAGGCGCCGCGGACAGCTCGCGCAAAACGCCGATGGGCAGCAAGCTCTCGAAGTTGGTCGAGGCCTGGAGCCCCCATTCCCGCTCGGCCACGGCCCACGATGGAACGTTGCTGGCCAGGACGACGAGAACGATCGCAACAACGCCCAGATGAAAACGCATCAGCTTAGCCTCCCCCAACAATCCCCTCGCGAAGGACGTTGGACGCTTTTTTTCAGTTGCCGCATCCTATTGAACACCTTGGGCGCGCGGCTGTCTGGAGCGTTGACGACAATTTGCGCGCGATTGCGCCTTACCGGGACAGCACTTGAGCCAGTTGCAGGAGGTAGGGTTGCAGGCCTTTGCGCTGCGCCAGCACCTGTTCCAACGGCTTGAGCACGACCTGATCCGCCTCAAGGGCCACCATGGCGCACGAGGCGCCTTCGTGCAGTCGCTCCACGGCCACCGCGCCCAGGCGGCTGGCCAGCAGGCGATCGAAGGCGGTGGGCGAGCCGCCGCGCTGGACGTGACCAAGCACGGTCACGCGCACCTCAAGGTCGGTGGACGCCATGAGGTGGTCCGCCACAAACTGCGCGGCGTTCTTGGGCCGAATGCCCTCGGCCACCAGCACGATGGCGTGCCGCTTGCCGCGCTTATATCCCTGTAGAATCAACGCGGCCAACTGGTCCAAGTCGTAAGGTCGCT
>DATCIV010000290.1:0-3124 GCA_036507575.1 Candidatus Bipolaricaulota bacterium
GTCGCGCAGATCCCACGGGTGGCGGTGCTGCGCCGGGTACAGCTCCAGAGCGCTCACCTGCCTGCCCAGCACGTCGTAGACCTGCAGCTGCGCCGTCTGGACATCCTGCGGGACGGTGTAGAAGAAATACGCGCGCTCGCCGGCCACGTTCAAGCCCACCTTGAGCGAGACGCCCCCGCCCGCAAACGGCATCGACAACCCCAAGGTATCCACGCCGTCCAAACTGTTGAGCTTGCCGAAACCCCAGCGCTCGTTGGGCAAGATGCCGGTGAACTCGTCGCTGTTTGCCGTTCCCCGCAGGCGCGCCAATGCCCGCTTGCCGTCGAGGGAAGGGTCGGCTTGCAGCATCAGGGCGATCACGCCGCTGACGTGCGGGGCCGCCATCGAGGTCCCTTGCAGCACAGCGTGGACGCCGTCGGCGCTCACCAGGGGCAGGACCGTGCTCAGCTCCGATTCGGCTGCAAGCGCGCTGACCACCGCCGTGCCGGGCGCGGTCAGATCGGGCTTCTGCCTGCCGTCTCGCGTCGGCCCCCGCGAGGAGAACCCGGCAAGGTCGCCCACCAGGCCCGTCCCGGCAAAGCCATAGCTGCGGCCCACGATGCTGGGCCAGCGGGCCTTGCTGGTGTACGCGCCCACGGTGATGAGGTGCGGGGCGTTGCCCGGCTCGCTGATGGTGGTGGAAAGGTCGCTGTCGGAAAACGCGCCCATGCTGCCCAGGCCCACCCAGCCGTCGAAGCGGCCTGGGCCGGAGGCGCGGCGCAAGGTCAGCGTCCACTCGGAATCCACTGCGACGTTCTCGAGCACGACCAGCAGGTTGTTGTCGCCGTTGAAGGGATAGAGGCCCTGACTGGCGTTGTCGATGGTGATGACGCTGTCGTTGAGCTGGAACTCCACCACCTCACCCCGCGCTGCGCTCAGGCGTTGCGATGCACTGCCCGAGCCGGGGGTGTCCAGCTCCAGGGTGAGCTGCGCCAAGCCTTCATACCAGAAGTTGAGCACGGCCACCTCGGCGGCGGCAGTGAAGGTCACCGTGTAGGCGTCGTCGCGCAGGTCGCCGCTCACGTGAACGGCGTCGTTGCCCTCGTTGCCGGCGGAGTTGACGATGATGCGGCCCGGGCCCACCATGGACTCCAGCGCGCGCTCGAAGGCGCTGGTCCCATCGTGCGGGCCGAAGTGCCCTCCCAGGCTCAGATTGACCACCGTGGGCATGCTCAGCTCCGATCCGCGATCGAACAGGTAGGCGACCCCGTCCACGATGTCGCCGCTGGAGAAGGTGGTGTTGACCATGCCGAGCGTCGCTTGGGGAGCCATGCCCACGTACCCGCCGTCCGAAGCCGAGCCGTCGCCGCCCTGGATGCCCATCACGTGGGTGCCGTGGCCGTTATCGTCGCGTTCCCGCACGCGACCTTCGTCAAAGCCCGCGCCGATGGCCAGATCGTACTCGATGTCCTGTCGGGTGTACTCGGCCCCATAGGGCACGCCGGTGCGATGGCCCACGGGGTCCCGCTCGTTCTGGTCCCAGAGGAAGGCGATGCGCGATCCCTCCTCGCTCCCGTTCCCATCCCGATCCAGGCGGAAGTCCAGGTGCGTCCAGTCAATGCCCGTGTCCACGCTGCCCAGGAACACGCCTCGCCCAGTGGCGATCGGGTCCTGTTCGTGCAGCACGTCGCCCTTGACGCTGGGCACGCTCTCGTCCAGGCTGAGCGCCAGCCGATGGCTGGCTTCGACGTACGCCACCTGGGGCATGCGGCTGACGGCCTCCAGTTGTTGCGCCGTCAAGCGCGCGGTGACCACGTCGCCCTGCCGCTCGCCCGCTTCGATCCCCATGGAACGCAAGGAAATCGCGGAGCCCTTCAAGCTGATGAGCACGCCGATGCGAGTGGCGCCTTGGGCCAGGCGTGCAGAGGGCTTGCCGCCGGGTTGAAAGGCCCCCAGTTCGGAAAGCGCCGTTGGGTGCGGGATCGGGCCATGCGCGCCGTATACTCCAAGCGCTTGGGCAAGCGGCGAGCCCTGACCTTGCAGGGCGCGCTGCAGCCACAGGCGCAGCAGCGGGTCCAGCTTGGCGCCGGCTCGCGCGCTCCATTGGCCTTGAGCTGCATGGGTGGGGATGCCTTCCTCGCCGACGCGCCCAGCGGAGTCCAGCTCTGCGTGGCCGGCAGCCTCCAGCTGCGCGATGGACAGATCCAACTCCAGCGGCAGCGCATGAGCCGACTGTGCGAAACCACCCCACCCCACCAAAGCCCAACTTAAAATCAATCCCAGCGCGTAAATAAAGAAGTTGCGTCCGTGCAAAACCGCTCACCTGCCTCGATAGTTTGGCCGATTATAAGCGTGAGCGCGGGAAAGGATCAAGTATTCGAACCGCCCTGCTTGAAGTGCTCGTGGGCTTCCAGCACCACCGCGGCCACGTCCGGCTCGACGGCGGCCCGGGACCGGCGAAGGTGCAGGAGGAACTCGATGTTTCCCGCAGGGCCGCGCAGGGGCGAGAACGTGACGTTGGCCGCGAAAAAATCCAGCGCCCGCGCGCAGACGATCACGCGCTCGATGACGCAAACGTGGGTGCGCGCGTCCTTGACCACGCCGCCGCGGCCAACGGCTTGAGGGCCTGCTTCAAACTGCGGCTTGACCAAGGCGACGAGCTCCCCGTCGGCCTTGAGTAGGGGAACGAGCGCGGGCAGCACCTTTTCGAGCGAGATGAACGAGACGTCTACGGTGATCCAATCGATGGGCTCGGGAATGTGCTCGGGGGTGAGATTGCGGGCGTTGACTTCCTCCAACACCACCACCCGCGGGTCGCCCCTCAGGCGGGGATGGAGCTGGCCTTTGCCCACGTCCACGCAATAGACCTTCGTCGCGCCGTGCTGCAAGAGACAGTCGCTGAACCCGCCGGTGGACGCTCCTACATCTAAACAGATCTTGTCTTGCGGCAAGATCGAGAACTGCTGCAGCGCCGCCTCGAGCTTCTCTCCCCCTCTGCTGACGTAGCGCGGCAGCTCCTTGACCTGCACCTGTGCGCCTTCGGGAACCGGAGCGGCGGGCTTGTCCACCCTTTGCCCGTTGACGAACACCTGGCCCGATTGGATGAAGCGCTGGGCCAGCGTGCGGCTTGGGCACAGCCCTTGAG
>DATCIV010000291.1:0-2458 GCA_036507575.1 Candidatus Bipolaricaulota bacterium
ATCCTGACCGTCTATTTGACGGGAGCCCTGCATTTGCCTCACGGTCTGCACGAACTTCCTCTGGTGGCGTTGAGCTTGGCCAGCTTATGGTTCAGTGACGGGAGCTGGCGTCGGGAGAATCATTTCAGTTGGGGGCCGATGATAGAAGTTGCCGTTGTCTTTGCCGGCATCCTTGCCACGATGATCCCGGCGCTCTTGATCCTGAACGCGCGGGCCGGCGAACTGGGGTTGGAGCAGCCGGGGCAGTACTTTTGGATCACGGGATTTCTCTCGAGCTTTCTGGACAACGCTCCCACCTACCTGACGATGTCGGCCGTCGCCGCAGGCGTGCAGGGAATAGCGCTGGAAGAGCCGCACTTTCTCCTTCACTTGGTAGAGACTCAGGCTGGCTCAGCTCTCTTGGCCGCCGTGGCCTGCGGAGCCGTCCTGATGGGCGCCAACACCTACATTGGCAACGGCCCCAATTTCATGGTCAAAACGATTGCCGAGCGCGAGAAAGTGCAGATGCCCAGCTTCTTCGGTTACATGCTCTATTCTCTGATTATTCTCCTGCCCATCTACGTGCTCGTCAGCTGGCTTTTCTTTCGCTAAAACACGCAACTCAAAGCTTGCCCAAGTACACGCGCCGGGGCTTGGGAGTGCGACAGCATGGGCCATCGTCCGGGTTGAACAGACAATGCGCCTGCTCGTCCACCTCGGTGAACAGCACCGGCGCCGACACGTTCAAGCGCGCGTACACGACGGTGCCTTCGGGAAAGCGCACCGGCCCTAAGGCTGCGCTGTGCACGCGCCTCCCCGAGGCCAGCTGCAGGCAGTGCACGGAGGTAAAACCCGCCGTTTTGTTGGTGATCACCGTGGCCGGGACGCCGCGCTCAAAGGGGCGTACGCTCACCTCCAGGTGTTCAGGCCTGACCATCACGTGCAGGTGGTCGCCCTGCGGAACGTGCAGTGGGCGGGGAAGCGGGCCCAGCTCGGTTTCGAGTGCGCCGTTTGCCACGCGCGCCGGCAGGAAATCCGCCTTGCCCAGGAAGCGCGCGACAAACGGCGTGGCGGGCTGGCGATAGACCTCCAGCGTCGGCCCCGTCTGCTCGAGCCTGCCGCCGTACAGGATGGCCACCTGGTCGCCCAGCTCGAACGCCTCCTCCTGGTCGTGGGTGACCAGGATGGCGGTGGCCTCCAGCTTCTTGAGGATGTGCTTTACCTCGCCGCGCACCTCGCGGCGCAGCTCGGTATCCAGGTTGCTGAAGGGCTCATCCAGTAGCACGAGCTTGGGTCGCGGAGCCAGCGTGCGCGCCAGCGCCACGCGCTGCTGCTCGCCGCCGGACAGCTGGTGCGGATAGCGGTGCTCATGGCCGTCCAAGCCCACCAGCTGCAGCAGCTCGTTCACGCGGGTTTTTCGGTTTGCGGCGCGTTGGGGCAGGCCGAATCCCACGTTCTGGCGCACGGTCAAATGCGGAAAGAGCGCGTAATCCTGAAACACCATGCCCACGTTGCGCCGCTCCGGCGGGACGTAAGCGCCTGAGGCGCACACCACGCGGTCGCCGATCTGGATGCTCCCCGAGGTGGGCGCGTCGAACCCGGCGATCAGGCGCAGCAGCGTGGTCTTGCCGCAGCCGCTGGGGCCGAGCAAAGCCAACGTTTTTCCCGTGTCCAACTGCAGGCTCACCTCGTGCAAGGCGGTGACCTGCCCGAAGCGCTTGGTCAACTGCTGGCAGCGCAGCGCGGGTTGCATGGTGCTCATCGTCGCTCCCGGGCCAGCATCATGGCAAGCGACCCGCACGAGACCAGCACCAGCAGCAGGGACGGGGCTGCCGCCTGGGCGTAGAACGCCTCCGAGATGGACGACCACACCGAGGTGGCCAGCGTCTTGAAGCCCGTAGGGCCTAGAATCAGCGTGGCGGGCAACTCCTTCATCGCAAGCAAGAACACCAACGCCCCTGCAGCCAATGCGCCGGAGCGGATCAAGGGCAGTTGCACCGCTGCAAACGCCTTCCAAGGCGATTTGCCCAGCCCCCGAGCCGCGGCCTCGAAGTTGGGGTTCACCTGGAGCAGCCGGACGCGAAGCGCCCCCACCGCGGCGGGCAGGAACAGCACCACGTAGGCCAGGATCAGCATCGGCAGCGTCTGATACAGCGGCCTGGCGTAGTGAATGGCGAAGAAGACCAGCGACAGCGCCACCACGATGCCGGGCAGCCCGAAGCCGATGTAGGTGATGCGCTCGATGAGCAAAGACGACCGGCTGGGGTAACGCACGGACAGGATCGCCACCGGCAGCGCCGCAGCAAGCGCCGCCAGAGCCGCAAGCGCAGAGGCGCAAAGCGAGTTGAGCGCCGCAGGCACGAGGCCTTGGATGCTTTCCCCCGCAGCGATCCCCTTCAAGAACCATTGGAGCAATACGCCCAAAGGGACCCCCAGCGACAGCGACGTCACCAGCGCGCAGAGGGCAAACGCAGGCCAG
>DATCIV010000292.1:0-2087 GCA_036507575.1 Candidatus Bipolaricaulota bacterium
CAGTTTCTGGGGCTCCCCGTAGATGACGCCGCCGGAAGAGACGAAGATGAATTTCAAGGCCCCATACGCCCGGCAACTCTCCAGCAGGTTGAGCAGCCCCAAGGCGTTGCACTCGGCGTCGTGCCGGGGATCGGCCACGGACTTGCGCACGTCGATCTGTGCGGCGTGGTGGTTGACCATCTCGAAGCGTTCTAGGGCGAACAGCGCGTCAATCCCGGCCCGATCACGGATGTCCAGCTGTACGAAGCGCGCGCCCGCAGGCACGTTCTCGCGCTTGCCGCTGGAGAGGTTGTCCACGATGACGACCTGGTGGTCACGCGCCAGGTAGGCCGCCGCCACCTGCGAGCCGATGAAGCCCGCCCCGCCCGTGACCAGCAGCTTCACAAGCGCCTCCTGGCCGACTGGATCACGTTCTGCATCACGAGGGTGGACGTCATCGGCCCCACGCCGCCGGGCACGGGCGTGATCCACTGTGCTTTTGGCTGGACCTCGTCAAAGGCCACGTCGCCCACCAGCCCCTGCGGGGTGACGTTGACACCGATGTCGATGACGATGGCGCCCTCGCGCACCATGTCCGCGCGGATGAAGCCGGGCTTGCCCACCGCCACGCACAGGATCTCGGCGCCCAGCGTTTTGGCCACCAGGTTCTGCGTCTTGGAATGGCAGACGGTCACCGTGGCGTTTTCGCGCATCAGCAGCAGCGCCAAGGGGGTGCCGACCACCTCGCTGCGGCCCACGATCACGGCGTCCTTGCCCTCGAAGCGGATGTCCTTGGCGCGCATCAGCTCGATGACGGCCATGGGCGTGGCAGGCGGCAGGGCGGTCTGTCCCACGATGAGCCGGCCCAGACTGGTGGGGTTGATGCCGTCCACGTCCTTGTCCGGCGTCACGGCGCGCCGCACGCGCTGTGCGTCCAGCGCGGGGGGCAGCGGCAGTTCGATGCAGATGCCGTCTATCTCGCAGTTTTCGTTGCAGTTTTCGATCTGGCGAATCAGGAGTTCTTCCTCGATGCGCTCGAAGCGGCGCGCATAGGCCAGGATGCCCAAATCTGCCGCCAGCTTGCGCTTGGCGTTGAAATACAGGTCCGCCGATGCGTCTTCGCCGATGTAGTAGATCACTACGGATGGCGTAACCCCTCTCTTGGACAGCTCGGCGACCTGTGCTTTCAGTTGCCTGCGGTATTGGGATGCGATGACCTTGCCATCGAGAAGGTTATGCATGGGGTTGGGCGGCTTTGAGGGACTTCCAGGCGCGGTCGAGCAGCCCGTTGACGAAGGCGGCCGAGTGCTCCGCGCCGAAGCGCTTGGCCAGCTCCACCGCCTCGTTGATGACGACCTCGGCCGGGGTCTGGGTATGGAGCAGCTCGTACAGCGCCAAGCGCAGGATGTTGCGGTCCACCGTCTGCAGGCGCTCGAGCGCCCAGCCTCGCGTGTAGCTGGCGATCAGCTCGTCCAGTTGTTGGCGGTGTTGTGCAATGCCGCACAGCGTCTCCAGCAAGAACGGATTCTGGTCCTGTTCCTCCAGGCACGCCTGGGGTTCCATCGCACGAAACTCCTGCTGGAACAGCAACTCCAACAGCCGTTGTCGCGCCTTACGACGCTGCATGGGCGCAGGAGGAGGTCAACGCGAGACCACCCGCAGGATCTCTTTGAGCTTCTCCCCCAGGTGCCTGCGGTGCTCGACCATCCATCCCAGCACGGCGCCGACCAGGATAGGCAGCAGGATCCAAAGGAAGCGCCAATCCCAGATCAACCAGAAAACTCCGAGAAAGGCTCCGGCCAAAGCGCCCCAGCTTGAGGGCTTTACGTTCATGCGTCTCCCTCCGTTTCGTGAGTTTCCACGTAGTTGAGGCCGGAGCGCCGGCGGTCGACGGCTGAAGCGGCGGCGCGACCCATGCGCCGGGCGTGGATCGTGATGTGGCGCACAGGGATGCCCAACCGCTCCTCGACCTGCCGCTTGAGCAGCCGCTGCAGCCATTCACCCAACTCCACCACGGAGGCGTCGTGTTCGAAGGTGGCGGTCACGGTGATGTCCACGGCCTCGCCGGGGGCGTGGCTGAGCAGGATGCGGCTGTCCAGCAGGTGAGA
>DATCIV010000293.1:0-5100 GCA_036507575.1 Candidatus Bipolaricaulota bacterium
CGCAGTTGCTGATGATCAGGTCCACGCTCGCATCGTCCACCGGCAGCTGCTCGATCTCGCCCAGGCGGAACTCCACGTTGGTCGCGCCGGCCTTTTTGGCGTTTGCACGGGCTTTTTCGATCATCGCCGGGGTCATATCCACGCCTATCACGCGGCCGCTCGGACCCACTGCCTTTGCCGCCAGCAGCACGTCAATGCCGCCGCCGCTGCCAAGGTCCAGCACGGTCTCACCGGGACGCACCTGCGCCAGCGCAGTCGGGCTGCCGCAGCCTGCGCCGACGTCCACCGAGCCCGAGGGCAGCAGCGCGAGCGCTTCCCGGTCGTAGCCAATCTCCTGCAAGCGCGAAGTCTGATCGCCGCAACAATCAGCGCTGCAGCACCCTGCCCCTTGGGCAACCTGAGTGTAATGCTCCTTCACTTTTCGTTTGATCTGCTGCGTCTTGGGCATGGTTTGTCCTTTCGATATTTTGATGAATTTCGAAATATTGGCGAAAAAAAACATCACTCCTTCAAGAACGTCCCGACCACCTCCAACGCCTGCGGGTCCACCGCGCAGTACACCCACTGGCCGCGCTTCTCGCAGCGGATCAACCCCGCGTTGCGCAGCTCCTTCAGGTGGTGGGACACGGTGGACAGCGACAGCTTCGTGCCATCGCCGATGTCGCACACGCAGCTGCAGCGCGCGCCGACGCCCACAATGGCGCAGCATCGCCCGGCCCCTTGCCGCACCAGATTGAAGATGTGCAGGCGGTTGTCGTTGGACAACGCTTTGAAGACCTTGACAAGCCGCGCGGTGTTTTTGTTTTTCGTCATTTCGATCACTATCGAAATAGTAGCGCGCGGCTCGTGGCGTGTCAAGTCCCTACCCTGTGCATGCAATGCCCTGTAGAATCACTGGATCGGCCGGCGCAGCCGGCTTACACATCATGGCCTATCGAAACCTCACGCTGATCGGCATGCCGGCCTCGGGCAAGAGCACGCTGGGCGTGCTCACGGCCAAAGCCCTGGGCTGGGACTTCCTCGACACCGACGTGCTCATCCAGGCGCGGGAGGGCCGCACCTTGAAGGACATCATCGCCAACGACGGCGTCCCGACTTTTCGCGCGCTGGAGTCGCGCACCATCTGCGGGCTCGACGTTTCCCATTGCGTGGTCGCCCCCGGCGGCAGCGTGGTGTTTGAACCCCAATCCATGAGCCGCCTGCAGCAACTGGGGCTGATCGTCTGGCTGCACGTTAGCCTTTCGGAGCTGGCCCGCCGCATCGGAAACCTGGCCGAGCGCGGCGTGATCCACCGTACGGGGCAGACGCTGGCCGACATCCTGGCCGAGCGCGAGCCGCTGTACCGCCGTTACGCGCAGCGGACCGTGGTCTGTGACGGCAAGTCGCACGAACAGCTGGTGGACGAGTTGGTAAGGTCCGTCCTCAACGAGGCGTCCCTATAACCAAACTTATGAAAGAAACTCGTTCGTGGCCCATTTTTTGGCCCGGAGCCCTGGCGGGGCTGATCGTCACCGCGCTGGGCTACTTGGCCCACCGCGTCGGCGACTGGCTGTTCTGGCCCGAGGTCGCAGCCCAATGGGCCTTTGCCCTCGTCCCCGGCCAAATCCAGGCGGACGCGATCTCGGCCCTTGGCGCGGACGCAAAGGTGTTGGGGCTTTACGTCGCCATGGTGGTCCAGATCGTTGGGGGCGGCGTGTTTGCCCTGATTTTGCCCCAGCGCCGTTGGTGGTCAAGGGCTTTGATGGTCGGCGCCCTGACGTCGCTTGTCGCATTCTTGTTCAAGCTCACGGCTCCAGCCGTGCAACTGGTTTGGGCCGGCCCCTTCGTACTGGGGGCCGTATTAGCAGGGGTGGGCTATGCTGTCGCCTTCTTCTGGATTCACTCACGCTTGGCGCCTGGACAGACGAGCCCGGGGCCGCGCTGGACGCGCCGGCGCTGGCTGGCGGGAGCGGGTACCGTGCTGGGCACGGTCGTGCTTTGGCCGTGGGTGCGCAACGATTTGAACCGCGCCCCATCCGCCGTTGCGCGCACTGTAGAGCCCATCGCACCTGAAGTGGTGGCCGCGTTTCGTGAAGGGACCCTGGATTTTGACGCCCTGCCCATGCTGCCGCCCTGGCTCACGCCGGAGCCCCAGTTCTACTACGTCTCGAAAAACCTCGTCCCCCACGACATCAGCCTCGATGAGTGGGGCGCCTTGGAGGTCGGCGGGTTGGTGGAAGTGCCTCTGCGCATGCCGCTTGAGAACTTGCACGCCATGCCCAACGTCGAGCTGTACAACACGCTGCAGTGCATTGACTTCGACCCCTTCAGCCCGCTGACGGACGACCTGATCGGCAACGGACGCTGGACGGGCGTTCCGCTGAGGGCGCTGCTCGAGCGCGCGCAGGTCCAGCCGCAAGCGGTGGATCTCCTCTTGGAGGCCAGCGACGGCTACTCCGACAGCGTGCCCATCCGCACGGTGCTCGAGCGCGACGACATCCTGCTGGTCTGGGCGCTCAACGGGGAACCGCTTTCGGCCAAGCACGGCTACCCGCTGCGCCTGATCGTGCCAGGCCAGTACGGGATGAAGAACGTCAAGCACGTCCACCGGCTGATGGCCGTGGGCGAGGATTATCAGGGGTATTGGCAAAAGCGCGGCTGGGTGGACGATGCGCCCAACAAAACCTATGCCAAGATCGAGTCCCTCGCGTTCAGCCAGTCGGTCCCACTGGGCCAGCCCGTGTTGATCGCCGGTTGGACGTTTGCCGGCAAGCGCGGGGTGTCCAGCGTGGAGGTGAGCCTGGACGACGGCCAAACCTGGTCGGTTGCGCAATTGGAAGCCGAGCGCTCGCCGGCCACCTGGGTGCGCTGGGCATCCCTGTGGGAGCCCACACAGACCGGGCGCTTCAAGGTCACCGCCCGCGCCTACGACCGCCTCGGTCAGGCGCAGGCCGACAAGCGCGTGGGCTCCTTCCCCAGCGGGGTCACCGGCTATCATTTCGCCTGGATGGACGTGGTGGAGAATGATACGCAGGGTTCACACTCCGATTAGATGCCAATTCCCCTTCTCCACTGGCGGGGGAAGGCTGGGATGAGGGGGATTCCTTGACAGGCTCTGCTTGCAAGACTACACTTCGGGCATCTGGATCGCCTCGTCCGCAGGGAAGGGACTATGAACCGGCAACGATGGGCAGCGCTGTTGTGGGTGGTCGCACTGGTGTACGTGGTCTTTTACGTGGGAGGACAGGCTTCCAGCCTCATTTCGGGGCTATGGCCCAGCCACCACGAAGAAATCGAAACGCCTGCCGACCCTTACGCAGATCTCTCGCCGGTGCAGATCGGCCAGCGGATCTTTGAGAAACAGGGCTGCCAATCCTGCCACCAGATCGGCTTGGTCGGCGGCACGTTGGGCCCTTCCTTGAGCAACGTCGGCGTGCGCCGCAGCGAGAGGTGGTTGCAGCAGCAACTGGAAAACCCGCAGCAGGCCGTGCCCGGCAACTACATGCCTTCCTACGCGTACCTGAACCAGCCGGAGCGAGACAGCCTGGTGGCGTACATGCGCTCCTTGAACCAAGACCGCCAAGGCCTGGAAACCGGCCACGGCGACGTGCCGCAGGCCATGCTCGCTGCGGCCCCCGCAACCCAACGCGACCCCGCCTTGATCGAGCGCGGCCAGCAATTGTTCGCCTCCAACGGCTGCACCGCCTGCCACATCATCAACGGACAAGGCGGCGCCGTGGGCCCGAACCTCACCCGCGAGGGCCTGCGCCATCGCTCGGACGAGTGGCAGAAACAACACTTGAAAGGCCCTTTGAGCGTCTACATGGACGGTCCCACCGCCGGCGCCCAATGGCCCATGCCCAGCTTCGCGCGGCTGGCCGATGCGGAGTTGGACGCGTTGGTCGCTTACCTGCAAAGCCTGCGTTAAAGAGGTTCTTATGCATCATCGCACCGACCACGACTCGATGGGCGATGTGCGCGTTCCCGCGGACGCCTACTGGGGCCCGCAGACCCAGCGTGCGGTGGAGAATTTCCCGATCAGCGGCCTGCGCCTGCAGCCCGGCTTCATCCGCGCCCAAGGCATCATCAAGCGCGCGTGCGCCTTGACCAACCTGGAGCTTGGCACGCTGGACAAGCAGGTCGCAAACGCCATCGTCAAGGCCTCTGAGGAGGTTCTGGAGGGCCACCTGAACGCCCAGTTCGTGGTGGACGTCTACCAGGCGGGAGCCGGCACCTCGCAGAACATGAACGCCAACGAGGTCATCGCCAACCGCGCCATCGAGCTGCTGGGCGGCAAGAAGGGCGACTACACACTCGTCCACCCCAACGACCACGTCAACCGCGGCCAGTCCACCAACGACACCATCCCCACCGCCATCCACGTGTCCGCGCTGGAGGCGATCCACCTCGACCTGATCCCCGCGCTGCAGCAGCTGCATGGCTCGCTGTCGGCAAAGGCAAAGCAGTTCGATCCCATCATCAAGGCCGGACGCACCCATCTGCAGGACGCGGTGCCCATGCGCCTGGGCCAGGAGTTTTCCGCTTGGGCTCGCAGCGTGGAGCTTGGCGTCGAGCGCCTGCAACAGGCCTCTGTCGGTTTGAAGGAAGTGGCCTTGGGCGGCAACGCGGTGGGCACGGGCATCAACACGCCCAAAGGGTATCGCGAGAAGGCGGTCGCCCACCTCAACGACGTGGCGCGGCTGGGGTTCGTTCCCTCAAAAGACCCATTCGAGTCCATCCAAAACCGCGACGCCGCGGTGCACGCCTCCGGCGCGCTGCGCACGGTGGCGACGTCTTTGAAGAAGATCGCCGACGACGTGAGGCTGCTGGTCTCCGGCCCGCGCACGGGGTTCAACGAGCTGGCTCTGCCCGCCGTGCAACCGGGCTCCTCGATCATGCCGGGCAAGGTCAACCCCGTGCTCGCCGAGATGCTCAACCAGGTGTGCCTGCAGGTGATGGGATGCGACGTCACGATCGCCCAAGCGGGCGGCTCCGGTCAGCTTCAGCTGAACGTGATGATGCCGGTGCTTGCCTGGAACCTGCTGCACGCCATCGCCATCCTCAGCAACGGCGTGCGTGCATTCACGGAGCGCTGCGTGGACGGCATGAAGGCCAACGAGG
>DATCIV010000294.1:0-3538 GCA_036507575.1 Candidatus Bipolaricaulota bacterium
GCTCCAGTTCCAGCCGGGCTTGGCTAGCGTAGCTCATGAGTGCGATGCGCGAGGTGCGGTTGACCAGGCAATACATCTGGTTGGCCAGCTCCTTGAGCAAATGCCTAAGGAATGCCAGATCCATGCTTCCGGAGCGGTCCACCAGCAACAATAGATCCAGCGGCGGGGCCGAGCTGCGCTTGTTGACCAGGCAGGACACCGGCGCGCTGGCTTGCTCTTGCACGTCGGGGTCTGCTTCCGGACCCAACTGGGCGAAGTAATAGCCCAGCAGCGGGTGTTGGATCAACGTTTTGAAGCCATACTCGACCCGAAACGCTTCAAGCGCCTGCGGGGACATCTCCTCTTTGAAGTAGATCAGCACGTCGCCTGCGATGAAGCCTTCCTGCACGTCGAGCGCCGTGAACGCGGTGGAGTGGCAGCTGTTCTTCACCTCTACTTGCGGTGCGTTGGCTGCGCCGGTCACGAACACCGTGGCAAAGCCATCCGGCAAGGGCGGCATCTCCACCACCAGACCGGTGGGGCTCGAGGCCAGAATCCTGGCGTCCATGTCGCCGATGTGGATGTCGCCCGCCTCCAGTCCCAACTGGTCGAACCCTTCTCCCGCGATCGTCAGCGACCCGCCGGGCTCGACGCAGGCGGGGGAGATGGCGATCGTCTTAGGAACCACCTTCTCCACGGGGTATTGAGCCAGGACGGTCGTGTGCGCGGACACCACCACGGCGCTCGCCTGAGAAGCGCCGGGAGCGAAGCTGGTGACGGCGACCGCGTTGGTCAACAAACCTTCAGGCGCATCGGGCTGGATGGCAGCCATGAGCTCCAAGGAAGCACTCGCCCCCCGTGCGATATTCCCGAACGCGCAGGTGAGGGCAACCCCTTGCAGAGCGCACTCCCCCTGCGAAGGGGCGGCGGATAGGAACGTCACTCCCTGTGGCAGGACGTCGTGTACGTCCACGCTCAGCGCGTGCAGCCCGGCAGGGTCTTCATTCTTGACCTGAATGGACCAGCGGATTTGTCCCCCAAGCAGCACGGGATCGGGCGCGTCCTCGATCGTGACGGTGAGTTGAATTTCAGGCGAACTCGACGACGGCACGCTGCTCGCAGTCCAAGAAAACCCGACCCACGCCGCCAACAGCAGCGCGACCGTCGAGCCTCTGGCGCAAGCTTTTCGTGTGATGGTCATAGTTCAACGCGGCAGAATTCGCTATGAGACATGATACCACAGGGACATTTTCTGGAACAATATGCGGGCGACAGTTGCTCGTGGAGACGTCCATGATTTAAGATGCCCCCGTTGCTACCTTTAATAAAGGGCAGGGTAAGGCTCAAGGAGTGCGAATCGAATGAATCGCAAGGTTTCGCTGGTCTTCATTGGAATCATCTCATGTTTTACAGACTGGTGGGCATGGAGCAACGGCACTCAGCCCGCCATGACCTGTCTGCCCTCACTGAATTCACCTTGCAGCCTGGCCGGCCATCCCGATTGGGTGTACGCGCTCGCCTTCAGTTCGGATGGGCGCTTGCTGGCTTCGGGCTCCAGGGATGGCACGATTAAGCTGTGGGAAGTGCCTTCGGGTCAGGAAGTGATCACCTTGGTGGGGCATTTGGGGGGTGTGCGCTCGGTGGCCTTCAGCCCCGACGGGAAGCTGCTGGCTTCGGCCTCGGATGACACCACCATCAAGCTCTGGGATCTGACGCGAGGCGTTGAACTGCGCACCCTGCGCGGTCATCTGTTTTGGGTGCGCTCGGTGGCCTTCAGCCCCGACGGCCGACGCTTGGCATCGGCCTCCAATGACCGGTCGATCAAGCTGTGGAATGTGCAAACGGGTGAGGAGGTGACCCTGCGGGGGCATGAGGGACCGGTCTACGCGGTGGCCTTCAGCCCCGACGGTCGGCAGCTGGCTTCCGGATCGTGGGATGAAACCGTCAAGCTGTGGGACGCCGTCAGCGGGCAAAACGTCCAAACGCTGTTCGGCCACGCCTCGTGGGTCCAGGCCGTTGCCTTTGATCCCGCCAGCGCCTTGCTGATCTCGGGCTCGAAGGATCGCACGATCCGCCTGTGGGAGCTGCAAGGCAGAGCGCTGCCCGGCAGCCGCAAGGTGCGCACGCTGCGAGGGCATGCGCAGGCAGTTGAGTCCCTGGCCGTCAACGCCGAGGGCATGTTCCTGGCTTCGGTGGCTTCCGATGAAAACGTGTTGTTATGGGGCCTGCGAGCGGGGAAGCTGCTGCGCACGCTGCAAGCCAGCGGCCTCTTGTTAGAAGCAGTTGCCTTCAGCCCGGATGGCCGGCTATTGGCCAGCGGCGCTCAAAGCGGCGCCGTCGTCCTGTGGTCGGTGGCCGAGGCGAGCCCGTGATCCATTCGGCGTGTATTTCTCTGCTTCCTCCGCCATTTTTTGCGAGGAAGTCTGCAAACCGAGTTCTTGGTAAAGCCGGCTGAGCGTCGAGAAGAATTCGCTTTTTTCTGCGTCTTCTTCCAGGCCGATCAGGTACTTTGCAGGCCCCTGGGTGTGTGCTTCCAGCAGAGCGCTGTTCTCCTTGCGCGTGCTCTTGTACAGATCCTTGGGGGCGGCGTATTCGATGAAAGCGTTTTCATCGGTGTTCAATGGCGTGTCAGGCTGGTAAAGGCTTGGCACCTCGTCGCTTCCCAGGCGGAAACGGGCCAACAGATCTGTGACGCCGTGAATGGAAACGCGCGCTAAGTCTTGCACCACCGCATTGCTGAGTTTGGCCTGCACGGCGCCGACGTCCAGCACAAGCTGCTCCATGGATCCCACCAGCAGCAAATCGGAGCCAATCAGGCCGCTGAAGATGAACATGTGCGGGAAGGTGGAATGCATTGTCTTGATGAGGCTTTGTAGGTTCTGGGCGGACATCGCGTACAGCTGCACCCACTGCACCAACAGCCCACCGGGCTTGAGTTTATGCTTGGCGATCTGAAAGAACTCCTGCGTGAACAGGTGCGAGGGCCCGCTCATCCAGGGATTGGAAGGCTCAGAGACGATGAGGTCATATCGCTGTGGCGTGACCAGCAGGTAGTTGCGGCCGTCGTTGACGATCAAGCGGGTGCGGGGGTCCTGCAGCGGATTGCCGTTGACGTGGTCGAAATGGTGCGAGGCTTCGACCACCGCCTGCGAGATCTCCAACACCTCGACGTGTTTTAGGGGGTGCTTGAGCAGGGAGCCGGCCGTGGTCCCGCTGGCCAAACCGATGACCAGGGCATCTTCCGGGTTGCCGGGGTGCAGCAGCGCGCCCAGATGACCGCTGAGGATCTGGGTGGGCATGTCGAAGTGGGAGGAGGCGTCGATCTTGCCGTTGTTGATCAGCAACAGGCTCTCCACGCGTTGATCCCCCAGCGGTTGGGGGGAAACGTTCAACTCCCTGGCCACCGTGACCGTCGTGTCCAAATCCTCCCTGTAAAAGAGCACTTCCATTTGCTCGACATACTTTTGAAAATCGGCGCGGCTGGGGACGAAGGGGAGGTTCTCGTCCAGATCGGCGGGGCGCAGCCACCAGGCGTAGTGGTTCATGCCGCTGGTCATGG
>DATCIV010000295.1:0-10392 GCA_036507575.1 Candidatus Bipolaricaulota bacterium
TCAGGCCCTGCAAGATCAAGCCGCTGATGCACTCGCTTGGTTCTTCTACACTCTGAGCGCTCAAGCCGAAACGCTGCTCCGCGTCGAAGAGGCGGTACTTCTCCCGCAAGCCCAGGCCGCTGTCTGGAATCATCCCGATGCCCCGCCACCGGCGCGGCACGATCTGGAAAATCTCCTCCATCAACTGCTGCGCAGGCAGGTTCCCCTCGCGGCGCACCGCGCGGGCGTACGGGTTCTCCACGCACGCCTGGCCGCGTTCCAACTGCGCCACGCACATGTACACCCCTTGCAAAATGTCCAGCGGCTCGAAGCCGGTGACCACGATGGGTACGCGGTACTTCTCCACAATCGAAAAGTATTCGTGATAGCCCATCACCGTGCACACGTGACCCGCCGCCAAGAACCCCTGCACGCGGTTGTGCGGAGAACTCAAAATGGCCTCGATCGCGGGCGGCACGCGCACGTGCGACACCAAGATGGAAAAGTTGTCCAAACCCAGCCGGTGCGCCTGATGCACGGCCAGGGCGTTGGCCGGGGCCGTGGTCTCAAAGCCCACGGCGAAGAAGACCACCTGCCTGTCCCGCATCTGTTGCGCCAGCGCCACCGCATCCAGCGGCGAGTACACCACGCGCACGTCCCCGCCGCGCGCCTTGACCGAGAGCAGGTCTCCCTGAGTGCCGGGCACGCGCAGCATGTCCCCGAAGGAGCAGAACGTCACCTCGGATCTCGTCGCGATCTGGACCGCCTTGTCGATCAACTCCACCGGCGTGACGCAGACGGGACAGCCCGGCCCGTGGACGAGCGTAACTTGCTCGGGCAGCAGCTCGTCGATGCCAAAGCGCACGATGGCGTGGGTCTGCCCGCCGCAAACCTCCATGATCGTCCAGGGGCGGGTCACGCGCTTGCGGATGGCCCCCGCTAACTGGTGCGCCGCTTTGGGGTCACGGTACTCGTCGATGTATTTCACCAAAAAACCTCATGAAGGCTCGATCCTCATTGCTGAGGGCTTCAGCTCAATAGCGGAGCCAGTCTTGTTAGGGATTCTGAAGCTCCTCCAGCTCGCCGATCTGCCGGAGGTATTGGAACACCTGCTGCGCCTCAGCTTCGTCCACGCGGCTGATGGCCACACCCACGTGCACCAGCACGTAGTCGTTCAAAACGGCCTCGGGCACGAACGCCAGGTTCACGTCCTTGAGGACGCCGCCGAAATCCACCCGGCCCCGTCGCGTCAGAGGGCTTTCGTCAAGGAGCTCAATGAGCTTACCCGGGACCGCCAAGCACATGGTCTCATCCTTTCTGCGCGTCGAGCGCGGCCAATTGACCCAAGGCGATGCCGCCGTCGTTGGGCGGCACCTGTTGGTGCCAATAGACCGTAAACCCCGCTTGGCTCAGCCGCTGGACCGCACGCTCGGTCAGCAACTTGTTCTGAAAACACCCGCCGCTGAGTACAACGCGCTCTACGCCTGCGCGCTTTGCCACCGCAAGCATTCCCTCCACCAGCGTATGGTGAAAGCGCTTGGATATCCAGGCGATCGGCTTGCCTGCGCCAACATCGTCCAGGATTGCGCGCACCATCGGCGCCCAATCCAGCTGAGCTTCGCTCCCTTCATTAACGTCGATGTCATAGGGTTCAACATCGGACGGTTCTTCCATGGCGGCGAACTCCAGCTGCATCGCGGCTTGACCTTCAAAGCCGCAGACCAAGCATAGGCCCAGCAGCGCGGCCACTGCGTCAAACAGCCTTCCGGCGCTCGAGGTCAGGGGCGCATTGAGCCCTTGGGCCAGCATCGCCTGCAACACTTTCAGCTCTTGAGGCGTGAAATCCAGCCGGGCCTGCAACGACGCGCCCCCCATCTCGTGCAACAGGCCAAGCGCCGACCGCCGTGGCTGGCGCACCGCCGCCTCGCCGCCGGGCAGCCGAAAAGGTCGCAAGTGAGCGACGCGCTCAAACCCATCGGCCTCCACGCGCAGGAATTCCCCGCCCCACACCGTGCCGTCCAGGCCGTAGCCCGTGCCGTCCCACGCGATGCCGAGCGCCGGACCCTGCAAACCGTGCTCGGCCATGCACGAGAGCACGTGGGCGTGGTGGTGCTGGACCTTTTTCAAGGGCAATCCCAACGAGATTGCGTGTTGGGTGGACAGGTAGTCGGGGTGCGCGTCGCAAGCCACCCGTTGAGGTTTTACGTCATACAGGCATTGCAAATCGGCGATGGCTTTCTGAAAGGCCTGCACAGTCGAAAAATTCTCCAGGTCCCCCACGTGCTGGCTGAGAAACGCGTTTTGGCCCAGGCGCAGGGCCACCGTGTTTTTCTGATGCGCCCCCACCGCAAGCGCCGGCGAGGCGCTGTCGTTTTTCAGGACGATGGGCAGCGGCGCGTAGCCGCGCGCGCGGCGCAGCAGACACATCTTTTCCGCGATCACGCGCGCCACCGAATCGTCGGCATGGCGGGCGATGGGCCGGTCGTGCACCAGGAACAGGTCCGCGATATCGCCCAGCTGCTCCAGCGCCTGATGCTCATCGGTGCAGATGGGCTCTTCGCTGCGGTTGCCGCTGGTGGCGACGATGGGAAAACCCAGATCGTTCAGGAGCACGTGGTGCAGCGGCGTGTAGGGCAGCATGATGCCCCAATAGGGGTTCTGCGGCGCGACCGCGGGCGCGACTTCGACAGCGCCTGCGCCATGCAAAAGCAGCACGATCGGCGCTTGCGGGGAGGTCAACAGCGACGCCTCCAGCGGTGAGACCGTACACTGCGCCTGAATCCGCTTGAGCGTCGGAGCCATCATCGCAAAGGGTTTTTCGTCGCGCGCTTTGCACCGTCGCATTGCTTGCACCGCACTTTCGTTGCGCGCATCCACGATCAACTGAAATCCGCCCAGCCCCTTCAACGCCAGGATCTTTCCCGATCGCACGGCGTCGGCCGCGCGCTTGAGCGCGTCGTCCCGCTCGGCAAGCACCCGCCCGCTTCGATCCCACAGCGCGAGCTGCGGGCCGCAGTCGGGACAGGCGTTGGGCTGGGCGTGGAAGCGTCGATCCAGCGGGTTTTCGTATTCGGCCAGACAGCGCTTGCACATGGGGAAGCGGCGCATGGTGGTGTGAGACCGGTCGTAGGGCAACTGCTCGATGATGGTGAAGCGCGGGCCGCAGTCCGTGCAGTTGGTGAAAGGGTAGCGGTAGCGCCGGTTTTTCGGATCGAAGACGTCGGCCAAACACGCGTCGCAGGTGGCGATGTCGGGCAGGACGAGGGCCGACTTGCGACCGTGATCCTGGCTCTTTCGAATCTCAAAGGCCGTGTAGCCGACGGGCTCAAGGGTGGCGTGTTCGAGCGTCTGGATCACGGCGTGCCGCGGCTTGTCGGAGGCAACGCGGGCCAGAAAGGCTTCAAGCTCCGCCTGCTCCCCTTCCACCTCGATGAACACGCCGTGCGCCGAGTTGAGCACCCAGCCGGGCAGGTGAAACTCGTCGGCAAGCCGGTACACGAAAGGGCGAAAACCGACCCCCTGCACCGCACCGTGGATTTCAACGCGCAAGCGCTTTTTGCTCATGTCGCTTGAGATTCTAGGGCCTGCGCGCCCACCACGGCAAGCGCGGCCAGGTTCACGATGTCCTTGACTTCATCCCCCCTTTGCAAGATGTGAACGGGTTTTTGCATCCCCACCAGGATCGGCCCCACCACTTCGGCGTTGGCCAGCTGCTGCACGAGCTTGTAGGCGATGTTGCCCGCTTCCAGGTTGGGGAAGATCAGCACGTTGGCCGGCTGCTGCAGGCGGTTGAACACGTACGTTTGATTGAGGGTCTCGGCCACCAGCGCCGTGTCGGCCTGCATCTCGCCTTCGATCACCAAGCCGGGTTCCCTTTGGCGCACCAGCTCCACGGCGTTGCGGATCATGTCGGTGCGCGGATGGCGCACGCTGCCGAAGTTGGAGAAGCTGAGCATGGCGATGCGGGGCTCCACGTTGAAGCTGCGGGCAAGCTGCGCGGTGAGGATGGCGACCTGGGCCAGCTTCTCGGCGTCGAGCTCGACGTTGACCGTGGTGTCGGCGAAGAACAGCACGCGGTTGCGCGTGGTGACCAGATACACGCCCGCCGCGGTGCAGTCGGGCCGCGTCTTGATCACCTCAAGCGGCGGGCGCAGCACCTCGGGATAGTGGAAGCTCAGGCCCGAGATCATGCCGTCGGCGTCGCCCTGCTCCACCATGACGGCGGCGAAGTAGTTGGGGTTGGAGATCAGCTCGTCGGCCTCGGTGCGCGTCAGCCCCTTGCGGCAGCGCAGCTCGAACAGGCGCTGGGCATAGCGCGCCCGGTGCAGGCAGGAGCGCGGATCCAACACCTGCACGCCGTTGAGGCGCACCTGCAACTCTTTTGCCTTCTGGCAGATCTGGCGCTCCTCCCCCAGCAGAATGGGGTGCGCAAGCCCTTCCTCGGACAACTGGTGCGCGGCGCGAATCATCTTCCCATGAGAACCCTCGGCCAGCACGATGCGCTTTGGTTTTGCCTTTGCCTTGTTGAACACGATGCGCATCATCTCGCGGGACTTGCCCAGGCGCGCCTCCAGCTGTTCGCGGTAGCGCTCCAGATCCAGGTGCACGCGGGCCATGCCCGAATCCATCGCCGCCTTGGCCACGGCAGGCGCCACCCACAGCAGCACGCGCGGGTCCAGCGGCTTGGGGATGAGGTAGGTTCTGCCAAAGTGCAGCGACTCCAGCCCGTAGGCCTTGGTCACCGCGTCGGGCACGTCCTCCTTGGCCAGCTGCGCCAGCGCGCGCGAGGCCGCCAATTTCATCACGTCGTTGATCTGGGTGGCCCGCGCGTCCAGCGCCCCGCGGAAGATGAAGGGGAAGCCCAGCACGTTGTTCACCTGGTTGGGGTAGTCCGAACGGCCCGTGGCCATCACGAGGTCCGCGCGCGCGGCGGTGGCATCCTCGTAAGAAATCTCCGGGTCAGGGTTGGCCATGGCAAAGACGATGGGGTCCTTGTTCATGCCCTGCAGCATGTCGGCGGTGACCATGCCGGCGGCGGACAGGCCGATGAACACGTCCGCCCCCTCCAGCGCCTGCGCCAGCGTGCGCGCCGAGGTCTTGACGGCGAACGCCTGCTTGTACGGGTTCATGTTGGCTTTGCGGCCCTGGTAGACGACGCCGTCCCGGTCGCAGAGCGTGATGTTGGCGCGCGCCACGCCCAGCAGCTGATAGAAGGAAGCCGTGGCGATGGCCGCGGCCCCCGCCCCGCAGAAGACGACCTTCACCTGGGAAGCGTCCTTGCCCACCACCTCAAGCGCGTTCAGCAATGCGGCGCCGGAGATGATGGCCGTGCCGTGCTGGTCGTCGTGGAACACGGGGATCTGCATCGTCTTCTTGAGCTGCTCCTCGATGTAGAAGCACTCGGGGGCCTTGATGTCCTCCAGGTTGATGCCGCCGAAGGTGGGCTCCAGCAGCTTGACCGTTTGTATGATCAACTCGGCATCGTGCGTGTCGAGCTCCAGGTCGATGGCGTCGATGTCGGCAAAGCGCTTGAACAGCAGCGATTTGCCCTCCATCACCGGCTTGCCGGCAAGCGGTCCGATGTCGCCCAGGCCCAGCACCGCGGTGCCGTTGGTGATCACGGCCACCAGGTTTCCCTTGGCGGTGTACGAGAAAGCGGCCATGGGGTCTTCGTGAATCTGGCGACAGGGCTCGGCCACGCCGGGCGTGTACGCAAGCGACAGGTCCAATTGGGTCAGGCAGGGTTTGGTCGGCGTGATCTCGAGCTTTCCGGGCGGCGACTTGCTGTGATAATCCAGAGCGTCTTGTTTGAGCGACATGGGCAACACCTCCACGCTTATCGTAAGCGCCGCCCACGCGCAGGCCATGACCGGCAACAGTCAAGGGGCTGATGGTCATCATGTGCGACGCGCGCAGCTAGATCCAGTGCGGGCAAACCCTGCAAATCTGACGGCGATCAACAAATGGGCTGCTACAGGTCATGCCAAGTCGGCCGCTGGCGGGCTAGTGTGGAGAATGGTTTAAGTCTGTCTCAATGCCGCAGAAAGGGGAACGGATGGCAACGTCTCAATCGTGGCCCCGATTCAAATATGAAGCGGAGTTGGACCTGCGCTTCCCCGAAGAGATAGCCTCCATGCCGGGAGGGCACGCCCTGTACAGCTGCATCCAGTGCGGCACGTGCAGCGGCACCTGTCCGCTGGCCACCTACATGGACTACTCCCCGCGCAAGATCATCGCCATGACGCGCGCCGGCTTCAAGGAGGAAGTGCTGAACAGCTTTACGATCTGGCTGTGCGCCTCGTGCTACGCCTGCGCAGTGGAGTGCCCGCGCCAGATCAAGATCACCGACTTCATGTCCGAGCTCAAGCAGCGGGCCATTCACGAGCAAGTCACCCCCAAAAGGCTTCCCGCCGCGGTGCTGGCCCGGGAGTTCTATCACCTGGTGCTGCGGCGCGGCCGCAACAGCGAAGCGCGGCTGATTTTGCGCCTCTACGCGAAAACCAACCCCTTCCAGGCGTTGCGGCTGGCGGGGTTGGGCTGGCGGCTGTTTCGCACCGGGCGCCTTCCCTTGCGGGCGGAGGGCATCCGGCACAAACGCCAACTTCAGCAGATGCTGAGCGCAGTGGGTGCAGCCGGGGAGGTGGGAGGATGAAGTATCTTTACTATCCAGGGTGCTCTTTGAAGGCCACCGGACGAGCCTACGAGGAATCCACCCTGGCGGTTTTTGAAGCGTTGGAACAGCAGTTGGAGGAATTGCAGGATTGGAACTGCTGCGGGGCCACCGCCTACATGTCCGTGGACGAGATGAAGGCGTTCACGCTGGGCGCGCGCAACCTTGCCCTGGCCGAGCGGCAGGACGGCGATGGGGAGGTCGCCTTGGTCGCACCTTGCAGCGGGTGCTATCTCGTGCTGTCCAAGACCCAGCATTATCTGGACCAATACAAAACCGTGCGCCAGCGCGTTCAAGGGGCGCTGCAAACCGCCAAGCTCTCCTACGACGGACGCGTCCACGTGCGCCATCCGCTGGACATCTTGGTGAATGAGGTCGGAATACAGGCCATCGCCGCCAAGGTGCAACATCCCTTGAGAGGGCTGAAGGTCGCCTGCTACTACGGATGCCAGATCGTGCGGCCTTACGCCGCCTTCGACGACCAAGTCAACCCGATGTGCATGGACCGTCTGGTGCAAGCCTTGGGCGCCGAGGCGGTGGACTGGCCGCTCAAGACGCGCTGCTGCGGCGGCAGTTTGCTGGGAACGCAGCCGCAGGTGGGGCTGCCGCTCAGCTACATCCTGCTTCAAGAGGCGCGCAAGCGCGGAGCGCAGGTCGTGGCGACGGCCTGCCCGTTGTGCCAGTTCAACTTGGAGTGCTATCAAGGCCCCATGCGCCGGCGCTTCCACGACAACCTCGAACTGCCCGTCGTGTATTTCACCCAGCTCGTCGGCCTGGCTCTGGGGATTTCCAGGCGACGACTGGGCCTGCAGCGCTCGCTGGTGCCCTGGCGCTGGCAGCCTGGCGCACAAGAAGGAAGTGCCCATGTCCCAGCCTAATGGTTCAAACGGCGCACCCAAGATCGGCGTCTACGTCTGCCACTGCGGGGTCAACATCTCGGCCAAGGTCAACATCCGGGAGGTCATCGAGTTCGCCCAGACGCTGCCCCTGGTCGCGGTGGCCCGCGAGTACAAGTTCATGTGCTCGGACCCCGGCCAGGAGTTAATTCAGAAGGACCTGCGCCAGGGCGTGGTCAACCGCGTGGTCGTGGCCTCCTGCTCGCCGCTGATGCATGAGGCAACTTTTCGAAGAGCCGTCGCCGAAGGCGGTGAAAACCCTTTCTTCTTCCAGATGGCCAACATCCGCGAGCACGTCAGCTGGGTGACCGCCGACGAGCGGCAGGCGACCGAGAAAGCAAAGGCCCTGATCGCGGCGGCAGTACGGCGCGTGACGCTGCACAAACCCCTGGAGAAAAAGCGCGTCCCGGTCCACCCGCACGTGCTGGTGGTGGGGGCCGGCATCGCCGGGATCGAAGCCGCGCTCAAAATCGCCGAAGCGGGCAAGAAGGTGTATCTGGTCGAGCGCGAGCCCACCATCGGCGGGCACATGGCCCAGTTCGACAAGTGCTTCCCCACGCTCGACTGCGCGGCCTGCATCCTCACCCCCAAGATGTCCCAGGTCCGCTCGCATCCCAACATTGAGCTGCTGACCTACTCGGAGGTGGAGTCGGTCGAGCCGTATGACTTGAGAAACTTCAAGGTCAAGGTGCGGCGCAAGGCGCGCTACGTGGACGAGGATGCCTGCACCGGCTGCGCCCTGTGCGCCGACGTCTGCCCGGTGAGCGTGCCCTCGGAGTTCGACGAAAACCTGGGCTCGCGCAAGGCCATCTTCAGGCCCTTCCCGCAGGCGATTCCCAACGTGTTCACCATTTCCCGCCGGGGCATGGCGCCCTGTCAGGCGGCGTGTTCGCTGCATCAAAACGCCCAGGGCTACATCACGCTGATCGCCCAGGGCAAGTTCAAGGAAGCCCTGGACGTGGTCCTGCGGGACAACCCGCTGCCCTCGATCTGCGGCCGCATCTGCACGCACCCCTGCACGCTCAACTGCACGCGGGCCAACGTGGACGAGCCCTTGAACATTCCTGGCCTGAAGCGCTTCATCACCGACCGCTTCCCGGACTACGAATTACCCCGGCCCAAGGTTGATCGTGCTGAACGGGTCGCGGTGGTGGGCTCCGGCCCTGCGGGGCTGATGTGCGCCTACGAGCTGCGCCAGCGCGGGTATCGCCCCACGGTCTTTGAAGCGTTGCCCACCCCCGGCGGGATGCTGTCGGTGGGCATCCCGGCCTTCCGCCTGCCGCGCGACGTGATCCAGGGCGAGATCGAGCGCTTGAAGGCGATCGGCATCGAGATCAAGACCAATACCCCCGTGGGCAAAGCCGTCACCATAGAACAGCTGCGCAAGCAATACGCCGCAGTCTTCATCGGCATCGGCGCGCACGTCGAGCGCAAGCTCAAGGTGCCCGGCGAGGATTTTCCGAATGTCTGGGGCGGGATCGAGTTCTTGTGGAAGGTGAACCAACAAGGGCCAGTGGCGCTTGGCAAGCGGGTGCTCGTCATCGGCGGAGGCAACTCCGCCCTGGACGCGGCGCGCACCGCGTTGCGCTGCGGCGCGAACGAGGCAACCCTCGTCTATCGGCGCACGCGCGCCGAGATGCCGGCCGATCCTAAGGAGGTCGAAGCCGCCGAAGAAGAGGGCGTCAAGCTGCTGTTCTTGACAGCGCCCAAGGCCATTTTAGGCAACAAAGAGGCAGGCGTGACGGCGCTGGAGTGCACACAGATGAAGCTGGGCGCACCCGACGCAAGCGGACGTCCCGCTCCGGAGCCAATCCCCAATTCCGAATTCACGCTGTCGTGCGATGCTATTGTGGTCACGATCGGACAGGTGCCCGATCTGGCCTCGCTGGGCGAGAAGCTGGGGATCGAAACAACGAAGTGGGGGACCTTGAAGGCGGACGAGTTGACGCTGGAGACCAATCTTCCAGGCGTATTCGTGGGCGGAGACTGCGTGACCGGCCCGGACGTGGTGGTCAACGCCATGTACGCGGGCAAGAAGGCGGCGATCTCCATCGACCGCTATCTCAACAAGCAGGAACTGCGCGCCGGTCGCGAGCAGGAAGGCCCCTTCCGCGCCGCGTACGCCGTAGACACCAGCGGCGTGACGTACCAGAAGCAGGTCGCGATGCCGGCGATCGAGCTCGCGCGCAGGCGCGCCTTCGACGAAGTGCACACCGGCTACAGCGAGGAGCTGGCCGTGGCGGAAGCCAAGCGCTGCGTGGACTGCGGCATCTGCTGCGACTGCCGGCTGTGCGAGGCAGTCTGCGAGGCCAAGGCCATCCATTACGACATGGTGGACGAGGTCCAGGAGTTCGTGGTGGGATCGATCATCCTGGCCACTGGCTTCAAGGCGTTTGACGCCAAGCGCATCCCGCGCTACGGCTATGGAAGATACCCCAACGTCTACACGGCGCTGGAGATCGAGCGCATGACCAACGCCACCGGCCCCACCGCAGGGCTGGTCCAGCTGCGCGACGGCAGCGCGCCCACGTCGGTGGGCGTCATCCACTGCGTGGGCTCGCGGGACCGCAACTACAACGCGTACTGCTCCCGCGTGTGCTGCATGTACTCGCTCAAGCTGGCGCACTTGATCAAAGAGCGCACGCACGCCGAGGTCTACAACTTCTACATCGACATGCGCACGCCGGGCAAGGCCTACGAGGAGTTCTACGACCGGATGCTGGAGGAGGGCGTGCACTTCATCCGCGGGCGCGTGGCCGAGGTGAGCGACCACGCCATGACGGCGCAGGAAGAGGGCAAGCTCGTCATCCGCGCCGAGGACACGCTCATCGGCGTGCTGCGCCGCAT
>DATCIV010000296.1:0-5970 GCA_036507575.1 Candidatus Bipolaricaulota bacterium
CCCACCAACCGCAAGATCCTGGTGCTGCAAACCCGGAAGTGGGGCATGACGTCGCGCGAGACCCAGTCGCCCAAGCAGGCGCTCAAATGGCTCCAGGCGGGGCAGGCTTTTGACCTGGCCATCCTGGACATGCACATGCCGGTGATGGACGGGATCGCGCTGGCGCAGGCCATCCGCAAGCTGCCTGGCGGCAAGAAGCTGCCGCTGGCGCTGCTCACCTCGCTGGGCCGGCGCGAGATCGAGGCGCAGAAGCTGGGCTTTGTCGCCCACCTGACCAAGCCCATCAAGCCTTCGCAATTGTTCGACGCGTTGGCCGGGATCTTTGCGAAAGCCACGCCAAGCAAGCGCAGCGCCGCCGGCAAGAAGGTGTCCAAACCGGCCAAGCCCCAGCTGGACGCTCAGCTGGCCAAACGCCATCCGCTGCGCATCCTGCTGGCCGAGGACAACGCGGTGAACCAGAAGGTGGCGCTTCGCATCCTGCAGCAGATCGGCTACCGCGCCGACGTGGCCTCCAACGGGATAGAGGCGATCGAGTCGGTGGAGCGACAGCCCTACGACGTGATCCTGATGGACGTGCAGATGCCCGAGCTGGATGGGCTGGAGGCCACGCGCCGCATCGTCAAGCGCTGGCCGCGCAAGCGCCCGCGCGTCGTGGCCATGACGGCCAACGCCATGCAGGGCGATCGCGAGCTGTGCTTGAAGGCGGGCATGGACGACTACATCACAAAACCCATCCGCGTGGATGAGCTGGTCGGGGCGTTAGAGAAGGTCAAATCGAAACAGGAGAAAACTCATGGCAAAAAGCGTCGTTGACCAGTCCGTATTTGAGGACCTCAAACAGATGGTCGGCGAGGACTTCATCGGCGAGCTGCTCGACACGTTCCTCGAAGATGCGCCGCAGCTGATCGCGGCGCTTGGAAAGGCGTTTGAATCAGGGGATGCCGAGGCGTTTCGCAGGTCCGCGCACTCGCTCAAGTCCAACGCCGCCAGCTTCGGGGCCAAGGAATTGTCCGAGCAGGCGAAAGCGCTGGAGTTGCTGGGGCGCGAAGGCCGGCTCGATCACGTCGCGGACCAGCTCAAAGCCCTTTCAGCAGCGTATGAGAAAGTGGAGCAGGCGTTGAAGAAGCTGCGACATGGATTTGAATAACCTGCGCGGCCCCGGCCGGCTGCTGGTGGTGGACGACAACAAGGTCAACCGCATCCTGCTCGCGCGCGGGCTGGAGCAGCAGGGGCACACCGTGACATTGGCCGAGCACGGGCGCCAAGCCCTGGAGCTGCTGCGCAGCCAGCCGTTTGACATCGTGTTGCTCGACATCGAGATGCCCGAGCTGAACGGCTTTCAAGTGCTGGAAACCTGCCTGAACGACGCCCGGTTGCGCCAGATCCCCATCATCATGACCTCGGCGATGGACGAGCTGGACAGCGTGGTCAAGTGCATCGAGATGGGCGCGGAAGATTACCTGACCAAGCCGCTGAACACCGTGCTCTTGCAGGCGCGGGTCAAAGCCAGCCTGGAGAAAAAGCGGCTGCGGGATCAACAGCGCAAGCTGCTGGAGCGCATCGTCTCAAGCGAAGTGGCCGAAGAACTCACCGAAAAGGGCGTCTCATGGGGCGGCGAGAAGGTGCAGGTGAGCGTGATGTTCACCGACATCCGCTCGTTCACGTCGATCTCGGAAAAGCTCGACCCGGCGCAGGTGATCGAGCTGCTGAACACCTACTTCGCCTTGATGTTCGAGCCCGTGCGCGACCACGGCGGCATCATCAACCAGATCGTGGGCGACGGCTTGATGGCCATCTTCGGCGCCCCCATCCGCAGGGACGATCACGGCGAGCAGGCCGTGCGCGCCGGGCTTGAGATGCTGGAGCTGCTTGCGGGCTTTAACCAGGAGCAGGCGCTGCGGGGCAAGGTCCAGCTCCAGATGGGGATGGGGATCGCATCGGGCGAGGTGGTCGCCGGGTTTGCGGGCACGCAGCAGCGCGCGATCTTCACCTGCATCGGGGACACGGTCAACCTGGCCTCGCGGTTGCAGGACCACACCAAGGTCGCCGGACAGCCCTTCCTGATCGACGAGCGCGTCAAGCAAAGCTTGCCGGAATCCGTGAACACCCAACTCCTGGGGCCGGTCACCTTCAAAGGGAAGGACAAACCGGTCAACGTGTATGCAGTCTTGACAGGTTCATTCGTTCACCCCCTGCTCGGATCGTGAAAAAATCATTCGGGTTCTAGCACGGCTTCATTCCTTGGATTACAATTGAGAGCAACAAATTCTTCAGGCAAGCGGAGGTGCAGCATGCCCGAACAACGCCGAAAGATCGTGGACCCCGCGCCCAAGTCGCCCGGCGAGGACAACGGTCCGCGCGCTCCGGACGTGGAGAAGCCGGGGACGCGCAAGCTGCTGGAGCGCATGAAGCGCGTGGATCCCCGCACGGCGCGCCGCTATCGCCAGCGCAGCGGACAATGAGCGCCAAACCACCCCTGACGCACGGGGATTTTGCCAAGCTGCTCCACGAGCGCGGCGTCAAGGCGCCGCAGCCTGGAGCATTTGAGGGCATGAAGGACGCCTCGATCGCGCACGGCACCACGGTGATCGCGGTCAAGTTCAAGGACGGCGTGCTCAACGTCTCCGACCGGCGCGCCACGGCCAACAACTTCATCCTCTACGATGAAGCGGAAAAGGTCATGGCCCTGGACGACCACACCTTGATCTGCATCGCGGGCGCGTATGCCTCTGCGGTGGAGGCGGTGCGCTTCCTGAAGCATTCCTTCAAATACTACGCCCGCAGCCAGCTGCAGGAGCTCAGCCTGGAGGGCAAGCTGGCCGAGGTCACGCGCGTGCTGGGCGCAAGCCTGCCCGGCGCATTGCAGGGCATCGGCGGTTTCGTCCCGCTGATCAGCGCCTACGACCGAAAGATGAACGCGGGCCGCATCTTCTACTACGACATCCTGGGCGCCCGCTTCGAGTCCCGCGAGTTCGCCGCGGCCGGCTCCGGGTCGATCCAGATCAAGGGGGCGCTGGAGTACGTGGTGCGCGAGAAGGGACTTTTCCAAGAGATGTCCCTCAAGAAGGCGCTCAAGGAGTTGTTCGTGTTGCTCGACATCGCATCCGCCCTGGATTCGGCCACCGGCGGCCTGACCGGCCGCCTGCCCGTGGCCAAAGCCGTCACTGCCGAGGGAGTGTTCACCGTGGACGAGAGGCTGCTGCGGGAAGCGCAGGAAGCCGCGCTGTCTCAAGCGTCGAAACAGGATCGCTGATGGCCTACACCGCTTACGACTGGCAGCAAACCCTGCTCGAGAAGGCCGACTACGCCGAAGGCCGGCTGCGCCACGGCTCGCCGGTGGCGGCGCTCAGCTGCGACGAAGGCATGCTGTTGCTCACCGTGCGCAAGAGCCAGCCCAAGCTCTACGAGATCTACGACCGGCTGGCCATGGGCGCCTTGGGCAACCCGTCGGACCTGGAGACGGTGCGGCAATTCGCCGTGGATTTCTCCCACGCCGAAGGCTACCAACGCAGCGCCGAGGACGTCTCGATCCAGCGCGTGGTGGGCTTCGCCATCAGCCCGGCCTTCAAGCGCGCGTTCAGCGATCCGCGCCTGATGCCGATGGTGCTCAAGGCCGTGTTCGCCCAGGTGGGGGAAACGCCCGAAGAAGACGCCTTGTTCGTGCTGAGCTACGACGGCGAGTTTCACCGCAGGCAGGGCGCCGCCTGCATCGCGGGCAGCGCGCGGGCGGAATCGCGCATGACGGAAGTCTTCAAGCAGGGCAAATCCAAGCAGCTGAAGGACGCGATTTCGCTTGCGCTGAGCGCGTGGGCCGCAGGGCAGTGGAGCCCGCCCGACCACAAGGAAGCCAAAGACAAGGACCAGCGCGAAACGCTGCAACTGCCCTCCGCCTCCGAGGGGGAAGCGCTGCTCCAGCAAGCCCTGGGCCAGGGGGACTGCGTGGAAGCCGCCCTGCTGGCGCGCCGCGTCGCGCGCGACCGGCGCTTTCGCGCCCTGAGCCCTCAGGAAATCTCCCCTTTCTTGCCAAACCTCAAGCCATGACGACCCGCATCCTGGGCCTGGAGACCGAGTATGGCTGCCTGGTCAAGGACGAAGGGCTGGGTCCGGATGAGAACGTGGTGGAGCACCTCAAGAACCTGGCCTTTGACCAGCGTTACGGCCTGCTGGACCGCCACGGCCACGACTCCTTCTTCGAGCCCTCCGAGTCCGGCGGCTTCCTGCGCAACGGCGGCAGGCTCTACGTGGACGCGGTGGGCAGCCACCTGGAGTACGCCACCCCCGAGTGCACGGCGCTCGCCGACGTGGTCGCCTACGACAAGGCGGGCCAGCGCCTGATCCAAACGCTGCTCCAGCAGCTGGGCTGGCAGGAGCGCGTGAACATCTACAACAACTCGATCGACCACTTCACCGGCAACACCTTCGGCTGCCACGAGAACTACTCCTTGAGCGAAGGGGGTCTGACCTCCGGCCGCTTGGTCTCCTCGCTGGTGCCGTTCCTGGTCACGCGCCAGATCTTCGCCGGCGCCGGGCGCGTGGGAGGCCATCAGCTCACCAACCACGTGAAGGAATCGCACCTGCGCAACCTGAGCCGCCACCCTGCCGATTACATGTACCTCGATCAAATCTACGGTGTGGAGCCGGACCCTGCGGTGGACTTTCAGCTGTCGCAGCGGGCGGACCACATCCTCTACGTGCTCAGCGGGCGGGTGCGCTTCCACCGCGCGCTGATCAACCCCAAGTGGGACGACACGCACTCGCTGTGCCGCTTCCCGCGGCTGCACCTGCTGTTCGGGGAGGCCAACGCCTCCGAGTACGCCATCGCCTTGAAAATGGGCACCACCTCCCTGGTGCTGGACCTGGTCGAGGAGGGGTTCGACAACGCCATGGTGGCGTTGAGCAACCCGATCCGCACGCTCAAGCAGGTCTCGCGCGACCCCAGCTGGAAGTGGGTGGTAGGCCGTCAAAAGGGCGGGACCATTTGCAGCGTGGACTTGCAGAGGCTCTATCTCAAAGAGGGCCGGCATCGCTACGCCGGGCGCGACGCGCAGACGGACTGGGTGCTGAACCAGTGGGAATACGTGCTCGACCGGCTGGAGTCCGATCCGATGTCCCTGGCCGACCGGCTGGACTGGTGTGCCAAGCGCAAGATGCTGGAGCTATTCATGGCGCAGGAGGGCGTGCGCTGGCACGACGAAATGATGTACAGCCTGGACCTGGAATACCACAACACCGACCCGCAGCAGGGCCTGTTTTACGCGCTGCAGGAGGTGGATCAGTTCCAGCGCGTCAGCGACGAGCGGCGCATCTTCCACGCCATCAGCCACGCGCCGGCCACCACGCGCGCCGCCGGCCGATCCGTGGTAATCGAAGGGCTGATGGAGCGCAAGCAGTCGCACTACGTGATCGAATGGGACGGCGTGCTTGCCGATGAGGATCGCGTGCTCCTGTTCGAGGACCCCTTCCACACCTACGTCAAGGAAGCCAAGGATTTTCTGAAGCTGTTCTAAATTGCTTACGTGCCTCGCTTAGTAAATGTTGCTCTTGCGCGCGCCGCCGCTGTAGTCCAGGAACACGGTCTTCAGCTCGGTGAAGAAGTGCAGGCCCTCCTTGGCCATCTCGCGGTCGCCGATGCCGCTTGCCTTGATCCCGCCGAAGGGCACCTGCGCTTCGCCGCCCAGCGTCGGCGAGTTGACGTGCACCATGCCCGCCTCGATCCCGTCCACAAAGCGCATGGCCTTGTTGATGTCGCGCGTGTAGATCGAGCTGGACAGCCCGTACTTGGTGCGGTTGGCGATCTGGAGCGCGTGGTCGAAATCTCTGGCGCGGATCACGGACAGCACCGGGCCGAAAATCTCTTCCTGCGCGATCGTGGCGTCGGGGTCCACGTGGTCGAAGACGGTGGGAGCCACGAAAAACCCCTTGTCCAACCCCTTGTCGGTCAGGCGCTTGCCGCCGGCAAGCAGTTTTGCG
>DATCIV010000297.1:0-11135 GCA_036507575.1 Candidatus Bipolaricaulota bacterium
CAAAGCGGGCAGCTGACGGGCTTCATCTCCACGCTGCAGCAGGTCCAGCTTGGCGGCAACTTCGTGGGCGAGAGCTGGGACGATTTCGTGGTCAACTCGCGCCAGCGCGCGTTCCTGTCGGTGACCAACAGCAACGGCATCAGCCAGCTGTACGGCTACAATTTCCAGCGCGGGACCAGCGGCGGGCAGGAAGTGCTCAACGTCACGGCCTTGTTCGGCCCGCTGACCACGCTGCGGGACAACTGCGATGCGCGCGAAGTTCCGCTGGGGCTGGTCGAGGCCATGGTCCTGGGCGACGATACCCCCCAGGCCGGCGGCGACCAAGTCCTGCACATCGCTACCTCGGAGACCTCGCGCGTGCTGACGCTGGAGATCCAGCGCCGCAACCCGACCACCAACCGCATCGAAGACGTGACCAACGGCAACGACCTGCTCAAGTGGCGGGTGACGGTGGACGGGGTGCCCACCTCGATCAGGGTGGACGACGCCGGCCAGGGCAAGGGCCGCAACCCCGACGGCTCGGCCGTGGTGCCCAACGGCTTGATCCTGGTCCCCTCGGACAACAACACGGTCTACCTGATCGACGGGCAGGGCCGTGCTCCTTGCTCGCCCGACCTGTTCAACGCGGCGCTCAAGACCGATTCGGGGGTCGTGGCGCCGCTGGACACCAGCGAAACGTTGGATCAAGATTTCTTCGGCCGCAGCCTGCGCGGGGTGAGCGCGTTTTACGCGGCCGACGCCATTTACTTCTGGAAATCGCTGCTAGACGACATTCCCGATTCGGCAGCGCCATAAGGAGGGGTGCGGTTGAAGCGCGTTTGGACCCGAGGTTTGAAGGCTTGCTCCCTGGCGGGCCTGATCCTGTGGCTGGCTATGGGCTCGTTGCGGGGTCAGGAGGTGGACGTCACCTCCGTGCGCTTTGTCCCCAACAGCGAGGATTCCACCTCGAACGTCACGGTGTCGGGGGAAGTCGGCTCGGCGTTCGTCAACCAGGTGGTCAAACTCGAATTCGCCTACGTTAAAAGCCCAGTCACCACCTCGGCGACGGTGAGCGTGACCGCCGATCCGCTGAACGACGGCGCCCCCATCCTCCTCACCCCCGACCTATTGCTGGGCTGCCAGACCGCGCCGGCGGGCACCTCCACCTTTTCGGACTCCCGCAGCTGCGCCGGCATCCCCTTGGGCGTGGACAAAACGGTGATCCGGGTGTCTTTCAACTCCTCGCGGTTGACCAACAACGTCGGCGAGTTCGACCTGTCCGCCGAAATCGAGGACGACGCGGGCAGCTTGCTGGACACGGCGGACCAGTTGCTGCGCCTGCAGGTGCTTGGCGTGGGCGCGGTGGACCTGTCCATCGAGGGCCCGGTGGTGTTGCAGCCGAAGCTCCCCAAGCAGGGGGATCGCATCACGCTGACGTTTTTCATCACCAACCGGGATCGCCGCGACTCGGGCAAGATCAACTCGATTGACTTCAGCATTCGCATCCCCGGCCGCACGGACTTCACCCCCACCACGTTCCTCGAGCTCAACTGCTTTGTGGAGAACCAGAGCTGTTTCTCGCTGGCCAGCGCGCCCCTGGAGATCGGCCCCCTGGAGAGCAAGCTGGCCACCCTGCAGTTCATCTCCTCGCAGCTTGATCCAACAGCGATGGGGCAAACGTATCTGCTGCGCATGGTGGTCAACGCCACCTCCCGCGAGCGCGAAAGCGGCACGGAGGCCGCCGAGATCGCCCGCTCCAACAACATCTTCGACGTGAACTTCACCATCGGCCAGCCCGACCGCAACGTGGTCCTGACCCTGTTCGGCGGGGCCCGCCGCTTCGGCCCGAGCGAGACGGTGTCCTTCGACCTGGCAGCCTCCAACCAGACATCGCTGATCCTGGAGAACAACGCCCTGCTGATCCCCCTGGACAGCGAGGACCCGGCCACCCGCACTTTTAGCCCCGTGGCGACGTTCTCGCCGCAGTGCACGCCCAACCCGCTGGACGCCGATCCCACCGACACCTGCGCGAACTTCAACCTGTTTCTGGCGGAGACCAAGCGCTTTTCGACGAGCTTCTCAACCGCGGGGTTGACCCCGGATGTTTCTTACCGCTTGACGATTGGAGTCGTTGGGTCAGACGGGTCGGCGGCCGGCCCTTTGAGCAGACAAACCGTGGAGTTCATCGTGGAGTCGTCGCCCACCACGCCGAGCCCAGGCACCGGTGGTATTTTCGCCCCGGAGCTGCGGCCGGTGGACCTGCGCATTGTCCCCAGCGCTACGGTCGAGCAGGGCACGACGCTGGTACTATTCTCGCTGATCAAGAACAGCGGAAACCTTGATGCCAAGAGCATCGTCGTGACCTTCAACGTGGAGCAGGAGGGCGGCTCGGGGTCGTTTGCGCCGCTGCAGTTCGTCCATTTCTTCCCGCGCCTGGGCATCGGCCTGACGCTGGAGGCCCGCCAAGCGCTGGAAACGACCGACTTGGCTCCCGGCAGCTATCGCGTGCGGGTGGAGGTCAGCCTGCAGGACACGGGTGCCTCCGAGCTGGACCCCCGCAACAACGTGCTGGAGACGCTCGTCAACGTGGTCGCAGCGAGCGGTGAAACGGGATCATGAGGATCAAAAAAAATCGCATCTTAGCGAGGGGAGAAGGTGGTTGGATGAGACGCTGGTTCAGGGGTATCGTGCTGGGATTGCTCATCTTGTCGATCGGTCAGAGCGCAGGACTGGTCAGCGCCGATGAAAGCGCCCTGCCCGAGCTTCACCCACAGAAGATCGTGATCGATCCGGCGGTGCCGGTCGAACAGGGGAAATTCCTGACCGTCAAGGTCGACATCGTCAACACCGGCGAGACGGACGCCAAGGCCTTCAACATCGATTACGCGTGGCGCACGCTGGGCTCCAACATGTGGACCACTTTCGCCACCGAGGAGCTTGCGGGCCTGCGGGTGGTGGACCAGGAGGTCACCCGCACCGTCACCCTGGACACCGGCTCCTTGAACGGCGGATCTCCCGGGCCGCTCATCCAGCAGACCAGCTTCGAGCTGCGCGCCACGCTGGATGCGGAGAACAAGGTGGCCGAACAGGACGAGAGCAACAACGAGCTGCGCACCTCGGTCACCGTCTTCCCCAACCTCGCCCTGGGCAAGGCCGACCTGCGGCCAAGCACCTTGAACTTCGATCCCATATCGCCGGTTTCCCTGGATAGTCGGCGCGCGGACGGCTCACAGAGCGACGTCATCTCCATCGTTTCGGCGGTGGAGAACATCGGGGAAAAGGACGCGTCTCCCTTCAGCGCGCTCATCTCGTATTGCGCCATCCCCATCTCTCAGATCGCGCAAAGCTGCCCGCAGGCGCTCACCCCCCTGCAAACCCAGATCGAAAACCAGAACGAGCGCGCCCTGGGCGGCTTGCCCGAGGGCGGTTCGCTGTCCTTCAAGGCCGACCTGCCCTTCCGCAGCGGCAACAACCTGTTGCTGGAGTCGGGCACGTACCTGTTCCAGGTCGAGGTGGACACCCTGGACGAGGTGGAGGAACAGGACGAAGCCAACAACGTCGTCATCGGCTTCCTGACCATCCGCGGGCCGGAGCTGCGCCCCACGCGCATCGATCTGGGGGCTTCCCCCGTGCGCCAGGGCGACGTGGTCGACGTCATCGCCCACATCGCCAACAACGGCGTCAGCACGGTGCGCGCAGGATATCAGGTCGCTTTCTTCGTGAACGGCATCCCCTTCGGCCGTGTGGACGGCCCGGCCATCGATGCAGGCGGGCAGAACGCGGCAAGCGCGCAACTGGACACGACGAAGTTCAACCTGGCCGCCGGTCGCGCGCACACCATCCGCGTCCTGGTGGATGCGGACAACGCCATCTTCGAGCCGGACGAGACCAACAACGTGCTGGAGACGGCGCTGACGCTGTTGCCCGGTCCCCCGGCCCTGGCCGAGCTGCACCCCAAGGACATCGTGCTCACGCCGCCGTCGCCGCTGGAGAAGCTGCGCGACGACCGCTTGACGGTGAAGTCCCACGTCATCAACACCGGCAACGCCGCCGCCGCCGATTTTGCCATCGAGCTTTCTTTCCGCGCGCAGGGCGCCCAGCGCTGGCGCCCCATGACGAGCATCACCCCGCCTTTCAATTGCCGCAACCAGACGCTGGGGGCGGGCCAGGAACTCCAGGTTCAGGGCGAGCTGTTCGCCGATGAGCTCGACGCCGGAGTGACCTACGAGGTGCGCGTGGTGGTGGACCCCGGCATCGACGAGCACCACTTCTTCGGGACGGTGCCGGAGTTGGACGAGAACAACAACGTGATGGAGACGTCGTTCACGGTGCGCGCGCCCCAGTTGCCGGACCTTGCGGTCAGCCGCCTGTCCTTCATCCCGCAAGACCTGTCCAACGTGCGGCGCGGGCAGCAGATACAGTTGGTCGCCGGCGTGAGCAACCTGGGCGAGGTCAACGTCAGCCAGCCCTTCGACGTCGAATGTCGCCTCACCAACCTGATCACGTTCGTTGAGTTCGACTGCTTCGGCGAGGGCAGGCGCGCGGTGCGCGACTTGGCGGTCAACCGCGAAGAGCTGGTCCAATTCCTGATCGACACCACGCCGCTGGACCCGGGGTTTTACCAGATTGCCGTCGTGCTCGACCCGCAGAACGTGGTCAAAGAGCTAGACGAAGGCAACAACGTCGCTTTCACCAGCAGCGACCCCACCCTGGGCGCCGTGCTGGTGGTGCAGGGACCGGACTTGACGGTCCTGCCGGTGTTCGACGCCCCCGTCCCCGCTCAAGTGGCCCCCGGCCAGCCCGTCAGCTTCAAGGTGCTGGTGCTCAACCAGGGGCTGGAGAACGCCGCCCGCTTCGTGGTGCGCCTGGTGGTGGAGTGTCCGGGCCAGGCAAGCCGCGCGATCGACCAGCCGTTCCTGGGCCTGGGCGCGTTGGACAGCGTGACGGTCTCCTTCACCTTCGGCAACAGCCAGAACGCGCAGGACCCCACCGGCCCCTTGCAGGAAGGCTTGTGCACGCTCAACGTGCTTGCCGATCCGCAGGACTTGGTGAAAGAGCTGAACGAACAGAACAACGCGCTATTCCCTCAGGACCTGCCGTTCCAACTGCAGGTGGGCACGGGCAGCGGTCAGACGCCTGGCGCCGGCGGCACGCCCTCGGGCGGCACCAGCGGCCAGTCCGAGGCCGACCTGGTGATCGACAACTTCGCATTGAGCAAGGGCTTGGTCACCCAGGGCGCCAAGTTCAAGTTCCAGTTTGACGTCTTGAACCAGGGCATCCAGGATGCCGGGTCCTTCACGGTGCGCGTGTTCTACATGCGCGTGGGCAGCGGCAGCGAAACGGAAATCGACCGCTTCCGCATCGACTTCCTGGGCGTCAAGCAGTTCATCACGATGCAAGCCACGCTGGACACGGCCTCCTTGGAACCCGGCCACTACAAGCTCGTGGTGGTGGTGGATTCTTTCAATGAAGTCGAAGAATCCTTCGAGGCCAACAACCGACAGGAGCGCTGGTTGAGGGTCAACTGAAGCATCGTTTGCATGAAAACGCGCTGTGGTTGTAGGGGCGACCGGCCGGTCGCCCCTACCCTTTTTATGGGGTTAGAGTTTACAATCTCTGCAAAGGGGAGGGACGATGCAACCATTCGCATGGCTTAGAAGGATTTTGCTCATCCTCAAGTCCCAGGGAACGCCCGTGCAGATCGGGCTTGGAATCTGCGCCGGGATGATGGTGGGGCTGACCCCGATGGGCTTGCATTGGCTGCCGGTCGTCGGCTTGGCCTTGACCTTCAACATCAGCTGGGGCGGGGTGACGCTGGGGTTTGCCCTGTTCAAGCTGGCGTACGTTGGCGTTCGCCCCTTGAGCTATGCGCTGGGGTACTTCGTGCTCGAGGAGTGGCAGGGCCTCGACGGGCTGTGGGCTCAGGTGTTCCACTGGCCGATCCTGGCCTGGCTTGGGCTCAATCAGTACCTGGTGTTCGGCGGGTATCTGCTGGCGCTGCTCGGGTCGCTTGCGGTTTTGCCGCTGGCGGTCTGGGGGGTGCGCGGCTACCGCGCCGGCTACGGCACTCGGCTGCGCTCGGAACAGCTCAAGCAGCTGGGCCAGACGTGGTATGGCAAGCTGGCGCGCTGGGCTGCAGTGGGCGGGGAGGCCCGCTTCCAAGACGTCAAGGTGCGCCCGTGGCCCCTTCGCATCGTGCGCTGGCAGGTGTTGATCGCGCTGCCCTTGCTGCTGGGCCTGGGCTACGTGGTGAGCGCTTACACGATCCCCTTCTTTGCACAGACCCTGGTGACCGCGCCCACCTCGCTGGTGCTGGGGACGCAGGCGCACGTGGGCGCCGCCCGCTTCGACCCGCTCAGCGGCAAGCTCACCCTGGACGACTTTCGCGTGGTGGATCCGAAAAACCCGGCGGAGAACGTGCTGGTGGTGGGGCAGAGCCAGTTGGACGTGGGCCTGGTGGGCCTGATGCAGCGGCGCGCGGTGATCAATCACGCCGCCGTCTCCAGCATCCAGCTGCACGTCAAGCGCGAAGCGGACGGCTCGATCAACCTGGACAACGTGGGCGCGGGCTGGGACGCGCAGGGATATGTGGACTGGCTTGCCGAGCACGCGGGACAGGTGGATTGGTGGGGGTTGTTCCAGAAGCTGTGGGATTACTGGCAATCGCGACCTCCCGCGTCCCCGCCAGCGCCCCAGCCGGATCTGAGCGGCGCGCATCCGCTGCCCCTGCCGCACTCGTGGTTCGCCCTGGAACGCGTCGGGGCCGAGCGCTTCGAGCTGACCCTGGTGGACGAGTATGGCCGGGGCGGGCCGCTGCCCGCTTTGCGCAAGGCCGAGCTTGTGCTGGAAAACCTGGAGTTGCCCCCTCGCTTCGCGCGCAAACCCCTGACGCTGGCGCTGCGGGGGGAGCTTGCCGACATGCCGGGAGCCACGCTGGAGGTTTGGGCGCAGTTCGAACCCCAGGGCCAGGGCAAGTTCGTCTCCACCTACCATCTCGCCGTGCGCCAGGTGGAGTTGCCCCCTTTTGCCCCCCTCTACGAGAAAACGCTGCCGGTGCGGCTGGTCCAGGGAAGGCTGACCCTGGCCGGGTCTGCCGTCATCGGGCCGGACGGCTCGCTGCAGGGCCAAGCCAGCCTGAGCTTGGAGGGGTTGCGCTTCGAGCGCACGCAGGCGCACCCATCGCTGTTCGGCCTGGATCCGCTCACCAGCGACTTCGTGGTCCAGGGGATCAACCGCTTCGCACAGGAATCCCCGATCGAGTTTCAGTTCGACTTGAGCGGCACCACGGCCGACCCAAAGTTCGGCTGGAATGCCGCCTTCATCCAGGTGGCCATTCGAGGGCTTGAGCTGCAGGCCAACCTGCTGCTCAAGCCGTACATCGAGCTGCTGAAAGCGCACCTGCAAAGCCTGGGCGTGGCTCAGGCTTTGCCTGCGCTGGACGCGGAAGAGGGCGTCAAATCCATTGAAAACTTCCTGCAGCAGCTGTGGCAGGGACTGGGCGGGAAGGACGAGCAGGAGTGAGCGCTGGAAGCGCGGGGCGGTGCTGCGTTGTTTTGACACCTTTTGCCGTTTGTGTTACAGTGGAACGGAATCTTACCGCGCTGTGACTGCGGTCAACGAGGAGGTCTGGACATGGTCAAATTCTACCAGGCATTCATCGGCTTCCCCGGCCCCATGGAGCTGGTGATCATCATGGTCATCATCCTGGTGCTGTTCGGCGGAGCCAAGCTGCCCGAAATGGCGCGCAACCTGGGCCGCGGCATGCGCGTGTTTAAAGAAGAAGCCAACACCCTGCGCAAGGAAATCGAGATGGCGGATCAGCCGAGCAAGGCGACCTCTGCTGCCAAGAAGAGCGATGTGGATGCCATCTTGCAGAGCCCGAAAAACCCGCCCATTGACGTCAAAGCGGAAGAATCCAATCCCAAGAACGCCTGACGAGTTTTCGTTGCAGCAGCGCGCGAGAGCATGGATTCAAGGAGGATTCGTTGCGGCTGTTGGAGCATCAGGGCAAAGCCCTGTTTGAAAAAGTAGGCTTGTCCGTCCCCTCGGGCGAAGTGGCCCGCACGCCGGCGCAGGCGCAGGCGTGCGCCGAGAAGCTGGGCGGGACCGTGGTGGTCAAGGCCCAGGTGTTGGCGGGAGGGCGCGGCAAGGCCGGAGGGGTCAAGCTGGCCCGCACCCCGCAGGAGGCGCGCGCGCACGCCGAAGCCATCTTGGGCATGCGCATCAAGGGCGAACGCGTGCAGTCCGTGCTGGTCACGCGCGCCGTGGACATTCTGAAGGAATTCTACCTGTCCATCACGCTGGACCGCGCGCAGCGCAAGCCCGTGCTGATCTTCTCGACGCAGGGCGGGGTGGACATCGAAGAGGTCGCGCGCACGCACCCTCAAGCGATCGCGCGCTGCTGGCTCGACCCGTTGCTGGGTCCCAGCGCTTACCAGATCCGCGGGGTGTTGTATGAATCCAACGTAGATCAAGCGCTGTTCAAGCCGCTGCACGCCATCATCCTGAAATTATACCAAGCTTTCGCGCACTTTGAGGCCACGCTGGTCGAGATCAATCCCCTGGCGCTCACGCCCGCCGGCGAGTTGCTGACGCTGGACGCCAAGGTCATCCTCGACGACGATGCCGCCTTCCGCCAGCGCGAGCGTGCGACCCTGGGCGAGGAGGCGGCGCAGGACCCGCTGGAGCATAAAGCCCAGCAGGCCGGACTGCAATATGTCAAGCTGGATGGGAACATCGGTATCATCGGAAACGGCGCCGGCCTGGTGATGTCCACGCTGGACGTGGTGCAGTTGGCCGGCGGCAAGCCCGCCAACTTCCTGGACATCGGGGGCGGGGCCACGGCCGAGGTGATGGAAAAAGCGCTGGGCATCGTGCTTTCCGACCCTCAGGTGCAGGGCCTGTTCGTGAACATCTTCGGCGGGATCACGCGCGGCGACGAGGTGGCCAAAGGCCTGATCGCCGCGCGGCAGCGGCTGGGCATCCACGTGCCCATGGTGGTAAGATTGACCGGCACCAACGAGGCTGAAGGGCGCAAGCTCCTGCAGGCAGCCGGCATCGCGCCCGTGGCCAGCATGGAAGAGGGCGCTCGGCAGATCGTGGACGACGTCACTGCAATGATTGCGAAGTAAGGAGGAAGCATGTTGAAACGGTTCGTCTTGGTGAGCTTGGGGCTGTGGCTGGCTGGGATGGCCTGGGCCAGCGCGGCCGAGGATCAGTTCCTGATGTTCGAGGACCTGCAGGTCGGGATGGAAGGCATCGGCAAGACCATCGTCCGCGGGAACGAGATCCGCACGTTTCAAGCCCGCATCGTGGGCCTGATCGACTCCCCAGGCGAACTCAACGACTTCATCGAAATCCGCGTGAGCGGCGACGCCATCCGCGAGTCGGGCGGCGTGGCCTCGGGGATGAGCGGCAGCCCCATCTACGTGGACGGCAAGCTGATCGGCGCCCTGTCGCGCGCCATCGCCTTCGACTCCGACCCCAGCCCTTTTGCGCTGGTCACGCCCATCGGCCCCATGCTCAAGCTGCTGGACCCCGCGCGCAGGCTGGCCGCAGCCGCGCTGCAGGAACAGCAGGCCAAGGTCATCGAGCTTGACCCGACGCAGGCAGCCGAGGCCGAGTTGCAGGGCTACACCCGGCTTCAGTTCGTGGACGCGCTGCCGTCGGCGCAGCAGCGCCTGGTCCACCCGGATCGCCTGTACGCCGTTTCGATCGCCACGCCCGTGCTGGTCAGCGGCATGGACGAGCGCGCCTTTGCCTGGTTCAGCCAGGGAATCCCCCAGGACGTGCAAGCGTCCCTGGGACAATGGCTCGCCCTGCTGCCCGGGCGCGACGCGTTCCTCGACCGCTTGAGCCTTGGTTTGTCCGCTCGCTACCCGGTGCAGATGGTCAACACCGGGCTGCCCGCCCGTCAAGCCACCCCGGCCGGCACGACCCGCCGCCTGGATGACCTGGTGGCCGGCGGCGCGGTGGGGGTGACGCTTGCCGACGGCGACGTGACCGTCGGCGCCATCGGCACGGTGACCTATCGCGAGGACGACGTGATCCTGGCGTTCGGCCACCCCTTCCTGTTCACCGGCGACGTGGAGTATTTCCTGACCCGCGCCTACATCTACGACACGGTGGCCAATTTGCAGGTCCCCTTCAAGTTCGGGACCACCACCGAACGCGTCGGCGCGCTGCTGCAGGACCGCTTCCAAGGGATCGCGGGCACGGTGGGCACCAAGCCGCGCAGCGTGCGCATGAACGTGCGCATCACCGACGGGCAAAGCGGGGAAGTGTCCCACTACAGCATTGACTTGGTGCGGGATAACACCTATTTGGCCTCGCTCGCGTTCTCCGCCAGCTTGAGCCTGTTGGACAACACCCTCAACCGCGTGGGCAAGGGAACGCTGAGCGTGGATTACACCATCCGCGGCGCGGGTCTGCCGCGACGGCTGGAGCGCTCGGACATCTTCGCAAGCCACAACGACATCGCCGTGCCAGGCCCCCTGCAGGTGGCGCAGGTGATCTTCCTGCTGTCGCAGAACGAGTTCCAGGATCCCCAGCTGGACACGATTGACGTGGACATCAGCTTCATCCCCGAGGTCAAGGCCGCGCGCCTGCTCTCGATCAAGACGGATCAGGAAGTCTATCGCCCCGGCGACACGGTGCGCTATACCGCCACGTTCCTGCCCTTCCGCGGCGAGCCCTTCGAGAGCCGGGGCGAGATCCGCATCCCCGAGGGGGTGCGCTCCACCCGCTTGACCCTGCACCTGTTCGGCGGGCCCCGCCCTTCCAGCAACAGCAGCGACAACAACGGCTCGCCGGTCTTCGACAACCTGGAGCAGATCATTGATCTGGTCGAGCAGCTCAACCGCAACGACCAACTCACTGCCGAGCTGTTGGGCATTCCCGCGGACGATCTTGGGCGCGACGAACAACCGCATCATCTGGAACAGATCAAGGGCTGGGTCATCAGCGGCGAGAGCCGGGTGGCCTTGAAGCTCGAGCCGGCTGCACCACCCGAGGCCCCACAAGAACAGCAAGAAGAACCCCAGGTGCAGGAGCCTCCGGCAGAGCCTGAAAACCCAGCGGACGAGGAACCACAAACCCCGGAGGAGCCGAAGGACGCATGTAAGCAGCTTTTCTTCTGCTGAGCTTTCGGTGAGAGG
>DATCIV010000298.1:0-6529 GCA_036507575.1 Candidatus Bipolaricaulota bacterium
TCAAAAGGAGAGCCCATGCCGCAAACCACAACAGGGGCAGCGCCCCTATCAAAAACCTTCGTCGGCCGGCTGATCCTGACCCCCGAGCACGGCCCCGTGGGTACAGTTGTGCAGGTGCAGGGCAAGGGGCTGCCCGCGGACCAAACCCTGGACCTCCGCTGGGAAAGCTACGACGCCCGCTGGCACATCGAACAGCGCGACGGGGTGGACTGGAACCAGTTCTACGGGTTTAAGCTGTCCGAGCGGGTTGAGCCCTTGCTCCAGGTGCGCACCGACGCGCACGGCGCTTTCAGCGCGCGCTTGCAGGCCCCCGAGGACTACGGCGGGGTGCACGACGTGTACCTGATGCTGGGAGAGCGTAAGTTGAACAAAGCGGGATTTCGCCTGGACCTGAGCGTCGAGATGTCCCCCAAGCAGGGGCCGGCGGGCACGCCAATCGCGCTCACCGTCAAGGGCCTGAACCCCGCGCACCCCATCGAGGGCTGGTACCAGCTCTATTACGACAACGCGCTCACCGGCTTCGTCACCGCACTGACCACGCGAGGCACGACGCGCGTGGAGATCCCGGCTGCCGGCCGAGTCGGCCAGCACCTGATCGCGCTCGAGGACGCCTCCTTCGGCGTCCCCTACCTGGGGCTGGAGTGCTCCCCTTACTCGTACTTGAAGACGTTCCAACTGCTGTTCGAGCTTACGCCGGGTGAGCCGGCGCTGCCGGGCAGGGTGCAGGAACAGTTGCAGCCCGAGCAGCCGCGCCCCGCTCCCGCGGCTCGCGCAAGCGGCCCGCAGCTGTGGAGCGACGACGTCGAAGTGCCGGTCGGCTCGGCCCTCACGTTTTTCGGGAGCGGGTTTCCACAGGGCGGCGAGCTCGAGTTGCGCTGGTACGACATCACGGGCGACCGCGTCAGCGAAATGCAGGAAGGCCGTTTTGGAACAGGCTTTGCGGAGATGCCGACCTCCCTTGGCGCCGTGCGCGCGGACGCGCAGGGCAACTTCCGATGGAAGGCGGCACCCCAGAGCATCCAGGGCGGAGCCCACGCGGTGGAAGCCTGGCACAGCGATCGTTGCCTGGCCAAAACGTACGTGCGCCTGAGCAAGCGCGCCCATCCCCTGCGACCCAAGGCAGGCCCCATCGGCACGCCCATCACCGTGGAGGTGGACGGCGTCAGCTGGACCGAGCACGAGAACCTGGTCGCCATCACCTACGACAACTCGCTGGTGGGCTACGCCTGCGGCAACGATCTGATGGGCAAGGTGCTGGCCAAGCTGCACGCAAGCGGCGAGCCGGGCTGGCATTTCATCGACGTGTACCCGGCGTTTCGCACGCGCCGCTTTTCCACCGGCATGGACGACCCGATCCTTGAGGTGCCTTATCTGTACCAGAAGCCCATCGTCAGCTGGGCGGACCACCCGCACGGCTTCCACTTCCGCTACGCGTTCGAGGTTCAACCCTCCCAGGAGGAATGAGATGAAGCGACGCACTTTCTTGAAACACATCGCGGCCGGCGGCTTGTTGGCTTCGATGCTGAGCCGAAGGCCGTTTGCAAGCGCGCAGGCGAACACCTTGAAGGTCGGCGCGGTGCTCAACTTGAGCGGCGCGGGCGCGGTGGACGAGGTGTTGGTGCGCGACGGCGCCCTGCTGCGCACGACGCTGGTCAACGAAGCAGGCGGAGCGTTTCCGCTGGAGTTGGTCGTGGAGGACGCGCAGTCCTCGCCCGTGGCCGCCGCGGACGCGGCCAACCGGCTTGCCAACCGCGGGGACATCAGCTTCGTCATCGGACCGCTCATCGGCAACCAGGCGCTTGCGGCGCAGCCCATCTTCGCCGCGGCCGGCATCCCGCACATCGCCTTCGCCGGCGACACCCCGTTCACCGACCTCCACGCGCAGGCGCCACTGTCCGCGCGCTTTGGCTTCCAGGTGTCGCTGCAGACGTCGCCTTTGGTGAAGTACGCCGTCCAGGAGCGCGGACACCAGTCGTTCTTCATTTTGGGCCAGGACTCCGCTTTCGGGCGCGACTTCTCCGCCGCGGTGGGCGCGCAGTTGGCCGTGCTGGGCCAGGGGAGCCTGGCCGGCGAGCCCGAGCTGTACCCCTTCCTCAACACCGACTTCTCCACCTTGATGACCAAGGCACTGGGCTCGGGAGCGGACGCCGTATTGTTGGGCACCGGCGTGCCCATCGAGATCATCGCCGCGGCGCGCGAGTTCGCGCTGCAAGCCCCGTCGGACATCGGCTTCTACTCGCAGCACACGCCAAGCACCTTGAGCCCCGTCACCTCCGGCTTCCAGTCCATCAGCCAAGCGCTGCCCTCCGACGCGTTGGTCTTCACCTGGTTCTACGACGGCGGCCAGGCGCGCGACTTCGAGCGCGCCCCTTCACCTACCGTCCAGGCGTTGGAAGCGGCCGTGCAGGATCGTCTGGGCCGCGTGGCTTCGGCCATGGAGGGCTGGGGCTGGGGCGGCGTGCAGATTCTGGAGCAGTCCTTGGAACGGCTCGTGGGCATGCTGGGATTGGACCAGGTGTTGGGCTTGGACCCCGTGAGCGAGCTGCCCCAGCGCTGCTTGCAGCTCATCTTGTCCGCCGAGGAGCCGTGGATCACCCCTTTTGGCAATACAGTTTTTCTGCCCTGCGGACAGTTCAACCAGCAGGAAGGAGTCGCCACTTTCAGGGACGGCCAACCGTACCTGCTGAAAGATCGCGGGTACGCGGCGGAGCTGGTGGCGCCGCTGTGCCCCGTCGCCTGATGGCATAACGCTTGCCCGCCGAACTCGCGCAGCTGATCCAATTCCTGTTCAACGGAATTTTCTCCGCCAGCGTTTACGCGCTGGTCGCTTTGGGGTTGTCGTTGGTGTTCGGCATCATGCGCGTGGGGGATTTGGCCCAGGGCGGCCTGTACGCGGTGGGCGCATACGCGGCCTTCGTGCTCACCCGTTGGGCGGGTGTGCCTTACGCGCTTGCCGTGGTGTTGGCCCTGTCGCTGACGGCGCTGCTGAGCGCGGCCCAGGGGCAGATCTACCGACGCTTGCGGCCGCTGGGGATCGGTTCCACCTTCATCGGCGGGGTGGCGCTGCTCGTGATCTGGAGGGGCGCGCTTGCGTTGGGATTTTCCTGGGACCCGGTCGAGCTCTCCCCCGTGAGCGCGCAGGCGTTCCAGCTCGGACCGCTGACGCTCGTGCCTCACAAGCTGCTGGTGATCGCCGCCTCAGGGCTTGCCATGGCGGCGCTGTGGCTGTTCTTGTTCCGCACGAGTTGGGGCAGGGCGCTTCGCGCGCTGAGCCAGAACGAGGAGGCGGCGCTTGCGGTGGGCGTCAACGCGGCGGCCGTTTCCACGCTTGCCTTTGCCCTTGCCGGCGCGCTTGCCGGCGGGGCGGGAGCGTTGCTTGCGCCCTTGTGGCCCTTCGATCCGGGCAGCGGCACGCTGTGGGTTTTGAAGGCGTTTGCCATCGCCGTGGTCGGCAGGGCCAGGCTGCGCTGGGTGGTGGGCGCGGCCCTGCTGGTGGGCGTAGGCGAGGTGTTCGTACAGGCCTACGGCCGGGCGGAGTTCGCCGATCTGGTGCCGTTTGCCTTGCTTGCCCTGGTGCTGGTGCTGCAACCGCAGGCGCTTGGCCCCGAGGCTGAAAAAACTCCGCAGATGCGGCCAACCTCGCCGCCGCTGGTCCCCCCTCGCTGGGCCGTATGGGCCTTGAGCGCGGCCGGGGCGGGAGTCGTGTTGCTGCTGTCGCTGTGGGCTCCCGGCAACTACTGGCTGCACCTGTTGATCATGATCGGCTTGTTCGTCATTCTGGCCAACGGGCTTGACCTGCTGACCGGGTATGCCGGCATCCCCTCGCTTGCCCAGGCGGGGTTGTGGGGGGTGGGGGCCTATGCCTCGGCGCTGCTGACGATGCGGGCGGGTTTGCCGTTCCCGCTGGCGTTGCTGGGCGCGGTGGGGGCCACCCTGGGGGTGGCCGCCCTCATCGGCATGCTGGGGTTGCGACTGCGCGGGCGCTGGACGTCCTTCACTTTCCTGGCCGGGGTCGTGCTCACCTTGCTGTTTGAAAATCTAACGTTTTGGACCCAGGGGACGCAGGGCCTAAGCGGCGTGCCGGGGATCTCGTTAGGGTGGCCGGGAGAGCAAGCACGGGCCTGGAACCCTTATCGCCAGAAAGCGTGGTATTTCCTGGCGGTCTGGACGGCGGCGCTGGCGAGCGTGTGGCTCAAGGGCCGCATCGTGCGTTCGCGTATGGGGCGGGCGCTGGTGGCCGCCCGCGAGGATGAAGGATTGGCCAAGTCGGTGGGCATTCGCACGGGACGCTATCAGCTGGGCGCTTTCCTGGCGGCGGCAGGATTTGCGGGCGTGGCCGGCTCGCTGTACGCCCATTACTCGGCCTATGTGCACCCGCACCTGTTCACCTTTTCGCAATCCTTTAACTTGCTGGTGATGAACGCGCTGGGAGGGGCGGCGAGCCTGATCGGCCCGTTGCTGGGGTCGTCAGCCGTGGTGCTGTTTTCCGAGTGGACCCGCCCGGTGCACGCCACGCTTGCGGAGATGGTGTTCGCGGTGCTGCTGCTGTTGGGGCTCCTGTACTTGCCGGACGGGATCTGGGGCGGGCTGCGCGGCGCCTGGCGCTGGCGCGCGCGGCGCGCGAAGCCCACAGATCAGGAGGCGACATGAGCCCCTTGCTGTGCGTGCGCGGCTTGTCCAAGCGCTTCGACGGAGTGCTGGCCGTAAGCGGCGTACACTTTGACGTGCGGGAAGGGGACGCGGTGGGCATCGTGGGCCCCAACGGCGCGGGCAAGAGCACCTTGTTCCACCTGATCAGCGGCACCCTGACCCCCAGCGCGGGGACGATCCTGTATCGGGATCAGCCCATCCAGACGTGGACCCCGGAGCGGCGCGTGCGCGCCGGCATCGCAAGGACCTTCCAAAAGACGCGGCTGTTCTACGGCCTGACCGTGGAGGAGAACCTGGCTTCCGGCTGCTTCCTGAACTCCGGCGGGGGGGTTGTGCGACTGCTGTGCGGGGCGCCGCGGCGGGAGCGGCTTGCGCTGCAACGGCGCGTGGACGAGATCCTGGCGCTCACGGGGCTTGCGCCCTTTCGCCGTCGATTGGCCTGGCAGCTGTCGTTTGGCTACCAGCGCCGCCTGAGCGTGGGCATCGCGCTGGCAAGCGCTCCCCGACTGCTGTTGCTGGATGAGCCGTTCTGCGGACAGAGCCCGCAGAGCGTGGAGAAAATGGGCTTGCTGTTGCGTCGTTTGCGCGAGCGGGGGATCACCATCTTGCTCATCGAGCACCGCATGGAGTCGATCGTGTCCTATTGCAGCCGCCTGCTGGTGCTGCAAGGCGGGCGAGTCGTCATCCCCACCGCTTCGTCATGAGGAGGCCTCCCTGTTGACCGTTCGCCGGTTGAGCTTGAACTACGGGCCGTTGCCCGTGCTGCGCGAGGTGTCCCTTGCGGTCGAGGCAGGCCAGCGCGTGGCCGTGCTGGGGGGCAACGCTTCGGGCAAGACGAGCCTGCTGCGGGCCATCGTCGGCTACGAGAAGCCGCGCGCGGGGGACGTGCGCTGGCAGGGGCAGCTGCTCAACCACTGGCCCATCCATCGGCGCGTGCGCCAGGGGCTTGCGTTCTGTGCGGCGGAGCGATCCTTGTTCCCCGACATGAGCGTGCTGGAGAACCTCCAGCTTGGCGTCTATCTTAAGGGAGGGCGCCTGCAAAACGCCGCGCTGGAGCGGGTGTTCCAGCTGTTTCCAAGCGTGGAGGCACAGCTTGCCCAGCGGGCTGGATCCTTGAGCGGGGGCGAGCAGAAGCTCGTGGCCCTGGCGCGCTCGCTGCTGCTGCAACCGCGCTTGCTGCTGCTGGATGAGCCCACCTTGGGCCTGTCCGCCGCGGCGATTGCCCAGTTGGCGGGGACCCTGACCGCATTGAGCCGGGAGGGCGTTGCCTTGCTGTTCAGCGAGCAGAACGTCACGTTCGCCGCGCGCCTGGCGCAGCAGCTGTACGCGCTGGAGCAAGGCGCTTTGAGCCCGATCCGCTTGCAGGAGGGAACGTTCGTGTATGAAACAGAAGATGCTGAACATTTGCCTTGACGTGAGCCGCAAGCGCCCGCAAGCGCCCGAGGTGCACGAAGGGCACGCGGTGCACTGGGTGCTTCAGCTGCGGCTTGTCGCCAAAGAAGGGACCGAGCTGCGCGAGCTGGGCAAGTTGCCGCCGGTGCCGCTGGTCCAGGCGACGGACGGCGCACAGGCCCAGGCGCTGCCCGCGGACCGGGCCCGCACCTGGCACGAGCTGCTGCGCTGGGTGGAGCACCTGTACATCTTCGCTGATCCCGTCATCCAGGAGAAGCAGTACGAGAACCGGTTCAAGTGGGAAAGCGCACAACGGCCTACGCACCGGGAGCTCTACGATTGGAAGCAGGATGAGCCGGTGTTGCAGCGCCTGCGCCCTGCGTATCAAGCGCTGGGCGACGAGCTGGCAGCCGCGATCGGGCAGCCGCAGGCTCAGGACTTTGCAAAACTATACCCCAACCTCTACGACGACGTGGGCCTCAGCGAC
>DATCIV010000299.1:0-3663 GCA_036507575.1 Candidatus Bipolaricaulota bacterium
CGTGTCGGTCAGGCCGCCGTAAAAGCCGCTCAAGCCGCCGAAAAACGCCCCCAGGATCAGGCTCAGCACGATGGACACCGGACCGATGGCCATCGAGACGCGCCCGCCCATCAGCGTGCGCGACAGCAGGTCCCGCCCGGACTGGTCCGTGCCCATCAAGAACAGCTGCGCGAACGACTCGGACGGGGTGCTCAGTCCGAACAAATGGATGTCCGTGGAAAACAAGCCCATGAATCTGTAGAGATTTCCCTGGGCGAAGAAGCGAACGTAGTACTTCTGCGAGCGGTCCTCGCGGTAGCTGTACTTGAGGGTGAACGGGTCCTGCTCGCGGACCAAGCCGTAGACGAAGGGGCTGAAGGTGAAGCCGGTCTCATCGAAGAAGTGAATGGACATGGGCGGCACGTACTGCAGGTGGCGGTGTTCCTGCGCGTAGTGATACGGGCTCAGGAAATCGGCGAACAGGGCGATGAAGCTCAGGAACAACACCGCCGCGGTGCCCAGCATCCCCAGGCGGTGGCGCTTGAAGCGCCTCCAGATCAACTCGCCCTGGGAGGGCGCAGGTCGCGGCGCCAGCTCAGTCATAGCGGATGCGCGGGTCCACGATGGCCAGGGCGATGTCGGCCAGCAGGTTCCCGATCAGCAGCGTCACGGCGAAGAACATCAGAATGGTGATGGTCAAGTACTCATCCTGGATGCGCAGCGCGTTGAAATACAGCCGCTCCACGTTGGGCAAATTGAACACGATGGCCGTGATCAGGGCCCCCGAGATCAACGCCGGCAGCGACTGGCCGAAGATGGTGATCATGGGGTTGATGGCGTTGCGCAGGGCGTGCTTGTAGATGACCTTCTGCTCGTGCAGGCCTTTGGCGCGCGCGGTCTGCACGTACTGGGAATTGAGGATGTCCAGCATCGTGCCGCGCATGAAGCGCATCAGGCTGGCGGCCGCGCCGGTGCCCAATACGAGCACCACGGGCCACAGGTGGCTCAAGAAATCGAGAAATTTCGCCCAGCTCCAGGGCGCGGCGATGTATTGCTGGGAGAACAGCCCTCCCACCGAGCGCACGTCGAACACCTCGACCATCAGGAACATGAGCACCAGGGCGAAGAAGAAGCTGGGGATGCTCAGGCTCAGAAACGCCAGGGAGGTGAAGACGTTGTCCCCCGTGGAGTATTGATGGGTGGCCGAGAACACGCCGATGGGGATGGCCAGCAGCCAGGTGAAGATGAACACGGGAAGCGTGATCATCAAGGTGGCCGGCAGCCGCTCGGCGAACAGGTCCCATACCGGGCGGTTGTGCTCGAAGGAGTAGCCGAAATCCCCGCGCGTGATCATCCCTCCCACCCAGATGAAGTAGCGCTGCCATGCCGGCTTGTCCAGCCCCAGGTCGGCCGCCTGCTGGTTGAGGCGCTCCTGATTGATGCGCTCGTTGAGGCGCAAGCGGGTGTAAAAATCCCCGGGCGCCAGGTCAATGATGAAGTAAGAGAACAGCGAAATGAAGAACAGCGTGGGCACCATGTTCACCACACGGTGCACGATGAATCCGATCATCCGTTCACCCTCCCTGCAATGATGCAGCCAAAGCCCACATGACGATTGGCTTTGTTTATAACACGCCGATGCGGTACAGGTCAACTGCGTATGGTCTTATCTTAGCGCCCGGTAGAGCGCGCTCTGACAGCGGGGCGGCGCGTCCGTCAATCCCGTTCGAGCAGCGACAGGAACGCAGTCTGCGGGATGGAAACCTGTCCCACCGTCTTCATACGCCTTTTCCCGGCCTTCTGCTTTTCCAGCAGCTTCATCTTGCGCGTCACGTCGCCGCCGTAGAGTTTGGCGGTGACGTCCTTGCGAAAAGCCGGGATCGTCTCGCGCGCGATCACGCGCCGGCCCAGCGCCGCCTGCAAGGGGATGGGAAACTGGGCGCGCGGGATCTCCTCCTTCAAGCGCTCGACCAGCCGCTTGCCCATGCGATACGCCTGGTCCTTGTGGACGATGCAGCACAGCGCGTCCACCTGCTGGTGGTTGACCAGCACCTCCAGCTTCACCAAGTCGCTTGCGTGGTAGCCCAACGGCTCGTAGTCCAGGGACGCATAGCCCTGCGAGCGCGCCTTGAGCTGGTCGTAAAAGTCAAGCGCGATTTCCCCCAGCGGCACGTGATAGCGCAGCACCACGCGCCCCTCACCCAAGAAGCGCATGTCTACATGCTGGCCGCGCCGGGACTCCAGCAGCTCCAGGATTCCTCCCAGGTAGCGGTCCGGCGTGATCACGGTGATGTCCACCACGGGCTCTTCCACGCGCTCGATCTCGCCTGAGGCGGGAAACTTGCTGGGGTTTTCGATGACGAGCCGCTCCCCTTTGACCGTGTAGACGTGATAGGCCACGCTGGGGGTGGTAGCGATCAGCGCCAGCTGATACTCGCGCTCGAGTCTTTCCTGAATGATGTCCCGGTGCAACAAACCCATGAACCCCACGCGATACCCGCGCCCCAGGGCTTCGGAGTGCTCCTCCTCAAACGAGAACGAGGAGTCGTTCACCGAGAGCTTCTCGAGCGCCACGCGCACCTCGGAGAACTCGGACTCCGTGGTCGGGTACAACCCGCAGAACACCACCGGCTTCAAGGGGCGGTAGCCGGGAATGGGCGCCGCGCACGGGCGGCCGGCTTGCGTGACGGTGTCGCCCAGGCCCACTTGCCGGATGTCCTTGATTTGGGCGGTGAAGAAGCCGACCTGCCCCGGGTGCAACGCCTCCACCGGCACGGGCTTGGGCGAGAAGACGCCGACCGTTTCCACTTGAAAATCCTTCGCTTTGCCCATGAAGCGCACGGTCATTCCCGGCTTCAGGCACCCGTCGAACACGCGCACGGTGGGGGCCACCCCCTTGAACGAGTCGTAATCCACGTCGTAGATCAGGGCGCTCAGCGGCGCGCTTGCATCGCCTTGCGGCGCGGGGATTCTTGCCACGATCTCCTCCAGCACCGCCTCGATGCCGATGCCGGCCTTGGCGCTGATGCGCAGCGCGCCCTCGGCGGGCAGGCCCAGCTCGGCTTCCACCTCCAGCGCCACGCGGTCCGGGTCGGCCTCGGGCAAATCGATCTTGTTGAGCACGGGGATCATGACCAAATCGTGATCCAGCGCCAGGTAGTAGTTGGCCAGCGTCTGCGCCTGGATCCCCTGAGCCGCGTCGATGATGAGCAAGGCTCCCTCGGCGGCCTTGAGGCTCTTGGACACCTCGTAGGTGAAGTCCACGTGGCCGGGGCAATCCACCAGGTTCAGCAGGTAGATCTGGCCGTCCTGCGCGCGGTAGGGGAAGCTGACGGTGGCCGCCTTGATGGTGATGCCGCGCTCGCGCTCCAGGTCCATCTGGTCCAGGACCTGCTCGGCCATCTGGCGCTTGGGGATCGTCCCCGTCAGCTCCAGCATGCGGTCGGCGAGGGTGGACTTGCCGTGGTCTATGTGGGCGATGATGCAGAAGTTACGGATATGGGATTGGTCCATGCTGGGGCTATCGTAGCAGAGCCACCGCCGGGCGGGCACGGGGGCCCGCCCTACGGCAGGGGGCGGCAGGGCTAGGGGGCAGCAAGGACAGCGGCTCGCCCCACCCCAGATTCCCCTTCGACGGGCTCAGGACAGGCTTCGCGGCAACCGTTCGAGCCCGGGCAGACCTAG
>DATCIV010000300.1:0-10628 GCA_036507575.1 Candidatus Bipolaricaulota bacterium
GATCAGCAGCACGCCGTCCTGCGGATGGTTGGAGACCGTGCTGGCGTTCAGGCTGATGTCCGAGCCCCCGCTGACCACCAAGCCGTGTTTCTGGTTCCCCTGGATCGTGCTATTGGAGATCGAGCCGCTGGAGCTCAGCGACAGGATGCCTCCTTCGGGATGGCCGCTGATCGTGACGGCGTCGAAGCTGATGGCCGTGCCGCCGTTGAGCTGGACGCCGTAACCGGCGTTGTCGCGAATCACCAGGCTCGACAAGTTGAGCGAGCCGCCCGTGACCGTGACGGCAAGGCCGTTGTTGCCCGAGATCTCGCCGCCCTGCCAGCTCACGTCGGAGCCGTTGGCGCGCAGCGCGTGGGTGACGGGCAGCGTGGTCTTGCTGGGGATGATCGAGGTGTTGATGAGCTGGACCTCGGAGTTGTTGATCTCCAAGTTCGAGCCGATGCTGTCGACCTTGATGGTCCCGATGTTGTCCAGGAACTGCACGCGCTCCAGCACGATGTCCTGGCTGTCCACGATCACCATGCCGCCGTCCATGCCCGCTTGCTCGGAGCGGGTGATGATGAAGCCTTCGAACGTGATCTCGCTGGAGTCCTCGATCAAGATCGTGGGCGCGCCGCTACGGTTGCCCTCGATCTCGAACACGCGGTTGGAACCGGCGGCCTCGATCGTGATGCGCCGCTTGTTCTTGACCTCGACGGCTTCGCGAAGGTTTCTGGACACCTCGATCGTGTCGCCCGGCCGCGCCTGCGCGATGGCTTGGCGCAGGCTGGCCACGTCGCCGGGCACCCTGATGGTGGCGGCAAGCGCCATGGGCGCGGCGATAAGCGCCATCAAAACGACGGCTGCTACGATAGAGAATCTTCTGCGAGATTGTGTCATCGTTGGACCTCCTTGTAGATGAACCGATGCCCCTCACGTGGAGCAAACCCGTTATGTAACCCTGTGGGAATGTACGCACCCAACCGCAAGTGAGGGCACGCCCTTACCCGCAATTTGAGCCTACCAGAGCCCAAATGAAAAAAACATGCACAAAGGGTGAAAAAGGGGTGTCAAGCCAGCACGCCGCTGACGCGCGTGACGTGCACGCCCCGGCGCTCGAGCTCCGAAGCGTAGAGGTTGATGCCCACCGCGTCCGAGGCGATGTGGCCGCTGATGATCAGGTTCTTGCCCCGATCTTGATACTCCTCCCTGAGCCGGAGCGAGTCTTGCGGGCTGCAGTGGATGTAGAGCACGGTGTCCACGCCGTGGTCGAAATAGGCCTTGGCGATGGCATAGCCGCCGTTGGTGCCGGCAGCGTGCGAGATGGCGACCTTGCCCAGCGGGTTTTCCGGCGCGCCCACGCGCACCTGGAAGTCGGTCAGCGCGAGCTGGAACTCCTTCATCTGGGCCTTGAACGCCTCGATCAAGGCCGATACAGGCTGCTTGGGAGAAAGCGTCTGGGCCACGGCAACCATCTTGCGGCGACCCACCTCATCGAGCGGCAGGTGGATGTTCAGGTACGGCATGTTGAGCAGGCGCGCGATCGAGGGAGCGTGGTCGTAGTTGGCCGCGTGCATCTGCATGCGCGTGGCGTGGACCTTCTCCTCGACGATGGGCCTGGCCACTGCTTCGGGCACGCCGGCGTCCAGCATCTGATCCAGATGGGTCCACAGCACCTGGGCGAAGTTCAGCTTGGCCGTGTCCCCTACGGGGTGATGGGCGATGACCGCATCGTACCCCAGCTGCAGGGCAAGCAGCAACTCCGGGGATTCCATGTCAATGCCGATGATGACCTTCTGGATGCGTTCGCCGGGGTGATAAATGGCGCTGTCGGCGGGGATTGCCTTCATGCCGGCCATATCCAGGGCCAGTTGCATCAACTGGGTCGTGTCCATTCAATGGCTTCGCAGTCTTAACGGCTTGCCAATTCCTCCTCGATGATGGCCTTGAACGTGGAAAACGGCACGGCGCCTGCTACGATTCGTCCATTGATGAAAAACGTTGGGGTTCCCCGCACGCCATAGCTTTGCCCATGTTGATAGTCCTTTTGCACCTCGGCGGCGAACTGCCCAGAGCTTAGACAGTTGCTGAACTGCTCCACGTTCAGCTCCAGCTCGTCGGCATAAGATTGGAAGGTTGCAGGGACGTTAGAAGCGCTTGCCCACGCGCTTTGCTCGGCCATGAGCCGATCGTGCATCGCCCAGAACTTCCCCTGCTCGTGGGCGCACTGGGCGGCTTCCGCCGCCTTCTGCGCGTGGGGGTGGATGCTGCTGATGGGATAGTCACGGTAGACAAAGCGCACCTTGCCCTCGTAGGCGGTCAGCAGCTGATCCAAGGTCTGCTCCCGAAATCGCTGACAGAACGGGCACTGAAAATCGGAGAACTCCACGATCGTCACCGGCGCTTCGGCGGGTCCCAAGAACGGATCGTCATCCACCTCAACCGCAAGGCGTTGCACCTGAGTCAGCCCTTCTGACTCGGCGCGCGCGACGGCTTCCTTAGGCACTACCGTCGTGAGGCTGTGCACGAAGTACCCCCCCAAAAAGCTCAGCATGGCAACCAGGATGAACGCCACGTGCAACTTCCTGACGTGGATCACCCACACGTTGGGGTCAGGGTTTGATGCCTGACCCTGTGGCAGCGCGTGGGGAGCGTGCGTCGGGTCTGTTGGTTTTATTGGATCTTCCATGATCTTCTTAGCCGAGCTGTCCTAATCGCGCCCGCGCTTGATCAGCGGTGGGACTAGCCGGGTTCAGGCGGATGACCAAATTGAAACGGATCTTGGCCTCTTCGGCCAAGCCCCCCAGCAGATAGATTTCCGCGCCGATCAGCTCCGCAGCCTGAGCCTGCGCGACCAATTCCTGATATCGGGCATCGGAGGGGGCTTGCTGGAGGCTTTTCACGGTGCTGCCCAGCTGCGCCAACGTTTGAAACAACTGGCTCACTTGAGGGTGGGCCAAGGCATCGGCGATGAACCGGCCTTCTTGGGGAGATATGCCCAGGCCGAAGATGTCCCTGTCGTTCTGGATAAATAAGTTGATGCCGCGGGCCAGCGACTGGGTCTGGCTGATTAAGCCCAAGGGGTTGTGCGCGATGAAGTTGCCGGCCACGATGGCGCGTTCCACGCCCCCTAAGCGAATCCCCACCTGGCCGTTCCAGAAGAAGGAACTGGAGATCAGTTCAACGCTCCCTCCCTCCAAGGCCGAAACGCCGTGCAAGCCGTTGCCGATGAGGCTGTTGCCCACCAGTTGCGCCTGAGAATTCCCATGCACGAAGACGCCGCTGCCCCCGTTGAGCCAAATGCGGTTAAACCGCAACGTGGCTGTAGAACTCCCTCGCACCTGAACGCCGGCAAAACCTCCCTGCAGGCCGTTTTGAGCGATGGCATTGTCGATCAAGGTGGCCCGGGCGCGGGAGTGGATTAAGACCCCCCCGCCTTGATTGGCTTTGATCTGACTGCCCAACAGGACCACATCGCCCGCGCCGATCTCCACGCCTGCGCCGGTTGCCCCGGTGATGACGGTATTGGCGATGACCAGGGAGGAGGCGCTGGCCAAGACAGCCGGTCCTGGCTGGCTTCCGGTGTGACGCAGGCTGAAGCCCTCAACGCGCCCGCTCTGCACCCCCAAGCAACTCACCACCGTAGTAGAGCTTTCAATCGTGGTGCGATCGCTGCCTGATCCCAGCAGGATCACGCCGTCCTTGGCGATCACCACGCTTTCCCGATACGTCCCTGGCGCCACTTCGATGACGTCTCCTGGTTGGGCTGCTTCGATGGCCGCTTGGATGCTTTGAAACTGCGCTCCACCTTGGCCCACCGTCAGGGTGCGGGCGGGCGCCAGGACAAAGGCCCCCAACGCCCAACACACAGCAAGCAAGGTTGCTCTGGTCCACATCATAGCCCTCCTCCCGGCGGAGCCGAGTTCGTCGTTTGAGGGGTTCCGTTGATGGGGTCCCCATGGGCGTCGAGGCCGACACGATGTTGCAAATCGTTGTCATGCCAACTGGGCTCCACGTCGGGAGCTACGGGGTGGTTCCGCTCCATCGCGCTGGCGATCGAGCCCACCCTGAAGCCTGCAAACCAGTCGCGGCAATCGGGGATGTTGGAGCTGCTTTGCACCAATCCCGCTGCGTCAACTAAGACCAGGCACATGTCGCTGTCGCGAAGCTCCACGTCGTAAATCAGGTCTGCTTCGATGTCGCTGACCACTTGGTCCGTTCCTCGCTCCATCAGGTAAAACCCCCGCGCCTCGATGGCCTCTTTGAGAGACACTTCCTCCAGAATGAACAACCCATGGATGCGGCGCTCGACGAAAAGCAGCTTCCAACCGGTCAGCGGGATCGGTTCATCGTCTGGATTGAACAGCTCAATCCACTCATGGGCAGGGCTGGCGGCAGTGCCGGCCCAGGCCACCTCGTTGATCACCACTTGGGCCAGGGGATTGCGAGCGCTGGGGGGCGTGCTTTCCTGCGGCGGTTCACAGGTGAGATCGGTGATGCCGTTGGCTAATTTCTCCTCACAACACCGGTCAGGATCGGAAGCTTCTTCGCACGGACGGCACAGGGCTTGTGCCTCTGCAGGCGTTGCGCCCATGGCGACCTGTTTGTCCACGCAACAGAGGAGAACGGCTTCTTCAGGGGTTTTGCCCAACAAGATGTAATCCTCCACGCAGGCGCCGTCACCGTCGGGAGGGAGGCACAGTTCTACCGCTTCCGAGGGCGTTGCGCCCATCGCGATCTGCTTTTCCAGGCAGCAGAGGAAGAGGGCTTCTGCGGGGGTGAAGCCCGAGGCGATCAGGTCGTCCACGCAGGAACCATCGCCGTTGGGAGGGCCGCACAGCGCCACAGCCTCTGCGGGGGATGCGCCCATGGCGATCTGCTGATCCACACAGCAAAGGAAGGCGGCCTCGTCCGGCGTTTTCCCCGAGCTGACGTAATCATCCACGCAGGAACTACGCTCATCGGGGGGGCGACACAGCTCCACGGCTTCTTCCTCTGTAGCTCCCGCTGCTATTTCCTGGCGCACACAGCAGAGGAACTGGGCCTCTTCAGGGGTCTTGCCCAAGGCGATCAAGTCCTCAACGCAGGAGCCGCGCTCGTCGGGAGGGCGGCACAACTCCAATGCCTCTTGCTGAGTTGCTCCCTGTGCGACTTGCTCTCGCACGCAGCAGAGGAAAAGAGCCGCTTCGGGGCTATGGCCTAAGGCGATCAGGTCCTCGACGCAGGAGCCCTGCTCCTCGGGAGGCGCGCAGCGCGCTTCGGCCTCCTGCTGAGTTGCCCCATTGGCGATCTCCTGGCGAACGCAGCAGAGGAATGCGGCTTGTTCGGGAGTCTCCCCGTTGGCGATGAGCTGCTCCACGCAGGAATTCTCCCCTTGGGGGTCGTCATCGGGCTGACAGCATTTCAACTCCGCAGGGCCGGGCTCAGTTGGGCACGCATCGTCTGCATTGCAACAGGCGTCGCCATCTGTATTTCCTCCCTTGTCCTCGCATGGCTCTTGAGGGGTATCATCGGGTGTATCGTCGGGCGGGGGCGGACAATCACAAAAGCAGGCTGCCCCGCAGACCAGGGTGCATCCAGGTGGGCACTGCTGTTGTTGCGCGAGGATGAACTGCGGCGGCGCAAGCGGGTCAATGGTTTGCAGGCCCCACAGCCCCACGCGCGCGTCCCCTTGAAGCGAGATCGCGGCGGATAACGCCACCAATAGGGCGATTCTGAGCAGCATTGACTTCGTTCGATCCATCTTTTCCCCTTCCCCGGATCAAAGCCCAATGCCTTCTAGGAATCTAGCAAGCAGGATTTCTATGCTGGCAAATATTGAGGTGCGGCGCGCTGCCGCGGTATATGCTCTTTGCTCGAAGATGGACTCGTCCTTGAGTTAAAACTGCCCTTTTTGATACCTTGTTAGAGAATTATAGCTGATTTTTTTGAACAAGCCAAGAGCCCCTTGTTGTTGAGCGCCAGTGGCCTTGAGTTTTGTGCAATGTGCCCTTGTTTGAGAAGCCCCCGCTTCAGGCGGCGCGCAACTCGCCTTTGGCGGCTTGAAACCCCTTGCCCTTGTGCGTGCCGTCGCAGAAGGGCTTATTGCCGGAACCTCCGCAGCGGCACAAGGCGATCCAGGCCTTGTCCAGCTTCGTCTCCTGACCCGCAGCGTTCGTATAGAACATGGGTCCTTTCACCAGCACTGGCCCGTTTTCCGTGAACTCGATGTGGGCTTCGCTCACGTGTCGCCTCCATTACATCGTAGGGTATTGGAAGCATCTTAATGGCATGACGCACTGGTTCGCAACTTGATTGAGCCACCATACCCGCAGGCCGGCTTGTCGCCCAGGTAACTTAAGCAGCTGGGGTTCTACCTTAAAATCAAAGAAATCCTAGAGCGCTGAGTGTTCAAGGAGGGCGTTCATGAACAGGGGTTCTTTAAGCTCCCTTTTGTGTTTAACCATCCTGGCCCTGATGTGGGCTGCCCCGGCCGTCCGAGCAAGCGACGGCTTCGGCCTGCCCTACGAGGACATGCTGAACCGGGACAAGGTGATCGTGTACCTGAATCTCAACCCCGAAAAAGCGCAGTTTCTGGCCCAGGATCAAGTTCTGTCTCTGCTGAGCTACGTGGAAGCGCAGGAACACGTGGCCTTGGGGCGCGACCTGTGGATGCTCCAGGGCGTGCGCTTTACGCTCAACATGAGATTGCTCGACCTGCAACTGGACAAACTCCTGCATCGCGGCAAAAGCCAAAAACCCGTGGAGCACAAACCCCAGCACGACAAAGCTGAAGATGGAAAATACGTCAACACCGCCGAGGTCACCGCGTACGGCCCGCTGGACGTCGTGGTCTATGACGACGACAGCGCGGCGGTCAAGCCCATGCACCCCGCCATCGCCATCGAGAAGACCCCGGACCATCAGCAGGTGGTTTCGGGCAAGGTCGCACAGTTCCAGGTGAGCGTGACCAACACCGGCGACGTGCCCCTGCATAATATCAGGGTGATGGACCCGCAGGCCCCCAAGTGCGAGCTGCAGTTGGAAATGCTGAAGCCTGGAGAGAGCGCGCATTACGCCTGTGAAACCATCGCAAGCGGCGATTTCGACAACATCATCACCGCCACCGGCGACGACCCCAACGGCGGCGCCGTGGTCGCCACGGACAGCGCCCACGTGGACGCGATCAACCCCTCGATCAAGATCGAGAAGACGCCCAATCTCCAGCGCGTGGTGGCCGGCAAGCCCGTCACCTTCAGCGTCACGGTCACCAACACCGGCGACGTGCCCCTGCACGACGTCCAGGTGAGCGATCCCAACGCGCCGGACTGCCAGCGCTTGATCGACCATCTGAACGTGCTGGAGTCCGTCAGCTACGATTGCGTCGTGGTGGTGGGCGGTTCCATGGAGCAGATGGATCATGCACAAATGCACCAACCTAGACTCGAGCCGGAGCGCCATTACGTGGAAATGGCCTATTCAGACGCCTTCGTCACCTCATTGGGCTGTCAGCTGCACCAAAGCTACGCCAGCCTGGACGCCTGGGGCAGCGGCCTCCTAATTGGCGTCTGCGAGCAGAAGGCCGACGGCTACTGGTACTACAGCACCTCGAAAGCCATGTAAACGCAAGCTACACCCACCCGCCTCGGAAGGCCCTGGAGGCTCATGTCCGGGGCCTTCCCATTTGCTTGCACCAGGAAACTCCTCAGCGTACGGTACGGGGCAAAGGGGTTGAGATGCGCACGATTGACCTGAACCGTTGGCCGCGCCGCAGGCAATTTGAACTCTATCGCCACTTCAGCTCGCCCCACTTCAACGTGTGCGCGCCCGTGGACGTCACCGTGTTTGCCGCCAAGGTAAAACAGAAGAGCGCGTCCTTCAGCGTGGCTGTCGTGCACGTAATAGCGAAAACCGCCAATCAAATCCCCGAGTTTCGCACCCGCATCCGCGGCCAGCACGTGGTCGAGCACGACGTGGTCCACCCGTCAGTCACCATCCTGACCGACCAACAGCAGTTCAGCTTTTGTTGCTTGCCTTTTCATCAAGATTTCTCAGCGTTTGCGGCGGAAGCAGACAAGCGCATCGCTCAGGCCAAAGCCCGTCCTAGCTTGGAGGATGAACCGGGCCGCGACGATTACCTGTTCATGACCAGCATCCCGTGGGTGTCGTTCACCAGCTTTGCCCACCCCATGCACCTAAGCCCGCCCGATTGCATCCCGCGCATGGCTTGGGGCAAGTATTACACCGAGGGCAAGCGGTTGAAGATGCCGTTGTCGGTGCAGGGCCATCACGCGCTGATGGACGGCTTCCACGTGGGAAAGTACTTCGAGCTGGCGCAGGCGAACTTCGAGGCGTTTGACCTTAGCAGTTTCTCTCAAACCGCTTGACCTCCAGACCGATCTCCTGGCCTGCATCCCACAAATCTACCGCACGCTGCGCGTCCAGTGCAGCGTGATGTTCGGCCTAGCGTCCGAGTACCACATCGATGCCCGCCAGCACGAGTTGAAGTTTCTTCGCCGACAATCTGCCCGCTTGCTGAGTCAGCGTGGTGCGATCCAGAGATACAATCTGTGATGGGTTTGCCACGGAATCCTTCGGAAGACCCGATTCAGTCGCTGAGATCAGAACGTTGCCGGGAGCGTCGACCCACGCGAGATTGCTCGTCATCGGGACGCACACCACCGTTGCAAGCCGGCTGCGATTGAGCGGATTCGCTTGCACGACGACCACCGGCCTTCGATAGCCCGGTCCTGAGCCGGTGGGCACGCCCAACTCGGCCCACCAAATCTCACCTTGACTGACCGCTACCATTCGATGCGCTTGATCGTGCAGCGAGATGCCTCGGCAACGAACGGATCGGCCTCCGTGCCCACCTTGTCCACGACGCTGTTCATTGCCTCCGTCACCGCATCCGGTGAGTGGCGCGCGAGGTACTCGGAAAGTGCCTCGCGATACAACTGGCTACGGGACTTTCTGGTGCGGCGCGCATACGCCTCGGCTTCCCGAAAAACCTTGTCCGGTAACGACACTGCCGTCTTCATACCGTTAGTATAACCGGGATCAGCAAGGCTTGCAAAGGGGCAGGAGTCGCCCAACGTAGTGGAGATGAGCGGCGAACGAAGTGAGTCCGCTCGATCTCCTGGTTAGCGCTTGGCTCGGTAGATGCACGCGTCGAGGATCGACAGCACTTCTTCCAGGACGGCCTCGGGAGCGCTCCCGATTTGCTTCGCGCTGCGAGAGCGGAAGTCGATCGATTTCACCTGCTCGACCATGACGACACCGGTCACTTTCTCTCCAGCCGGGATCGAGACGTGGAAGGGATAGTCGCGACGTGTGTTGGTGATCGGGCACGCGATGCAGAGTCCCGTGTGCTTGTTGAACAAGTCGTTGCTGACCACGAGAGCAGGACGGCGGCCGCGCTGCTCGTGTCCGGACTGCGGGTCGAATGTCAAAGCGACGAAGTCCCCCTTGCGAGGGACGTAGGCCGCCATCTACCAAACCTCCCGGCCGGTGGGGGGGCCCCAATCGAGTTCTCCTGGCTTGTAGCCCCGGGGAATCTCCCTGACCAGCTGTTCGATGTCGAGCCGGCCCCTGACGCGCCGAACCGGCGTCACAACGAGTTCCCCGTCGCGTACCGCGACATCCACTGCGTCTCCGACCTCGATGTCGGCGTCGGACAGGATCTCTTTACTGAGCCGAAGACCCTGGCTGTTGCCCCACTTTTGGACTTTGGTGATCATTGCGGCCCCCTCCAATGGATATCCGAAGTATAGCCAGCGTGTCGGAAAACGGCAAGTCCAGGAGTGAAACCGGTAGCTGTCTGTGCAAAATTTAGACCCTTAGCGAGCCACGGAACGCCCTAGCGCCATAGTAAGAGGGCGCACCGTTGTGACCCACGAAGACGCGGCCGTAGCGGCGATCACAATAGAGCGCGCCGCCGAGTTTTCTAATATCAGAAGGTGTTTTCACCCAGCTCGACGTCTTCGTATCGAAATCTCCAAGTTTCTGCAACTCTCGATATTGTTCTTCCGTCAAAAGCTCAATGCCCATGGCCGCTGCCATATCCATGGCGTTATTTTCCGGTTTATGTTCTTTCCTTGACTCCTGTCCTTCACGGTCGTAACAAACACTTCTGCGGCCTTTAGGGCTTTCCGCGGAACAATCATAGAAAATGTATTCGCCCGTCTTTTTATCATGACCAACAACATCCGGTTCACCGCCGGTGCTTTCCATTTCATTGAGTGACCACAGTTTTTCAGTATTGCCTTCCAGCTTTGCTTGTACTTTGGCCCATTCAAGACCTTTATGGCGGTTCATGTTCTTCTCGAAACGGGCTTTCAATGCGCTGAGTAGTTCTTCACGTTGTTTTGCTTTCATGTCTTTTGCTCTTTGCCTTTCTGTCTTTGCCTTTCTGCTCTGTTTCATTGGCCTTTGCTCGCCCGGCCTTCTTACGGCTTGTTCTTCCGCTTCAAGACCGCCGCAAACATGAACCCGTTGCTCACAGACGAGGGGTTCAATGAGCGCCTGCGAAGGCCCGGGCCTCCGATTCAACGACCGCGTTAGGCAACATCGACACTCACAGCCTTCTCTGGCGCCCAACGTCAAGCATCACCTGCGGGCGAACCCATGAAAGCGGCGGCGCCGCCACCTACCATAGCTCGACCGTCAGG
>DATCIV010000301.1:0-6132 GCA_036507575.1 Candidatus Bipolaricaulota bacterium
CTCACCATGGAATTACAGATCAAGGTCAACGGCGAGGACCAGGTTTTCTCGATCTCGCCCAACGACCGGCTCAGCGACGCGCTTCGCCGCCAGGGGTATTTGGGCGTGAAGACCGGCTGCTACACGGGCGACTGTGGAACGTGTACGGTCCTGCTCGATGGGGAGCCGATCGTCAGCTGTCTCATGCTGGCAGCTCAAGCTCAGGGTGCTTCCATCGCGACGGTCGAAGGCATGGCGCGAGGCGGGCGGCTGCACCCGCTGCAGGAGGCCTTCCTCGACGAAGGGGCCGTGCAATGCGGCTTCTGCATTCCCGGCATGTTGCTGTCGGCGCAAGCGCTACTGAACCGCAATCCCGAGCCAAGCGAGGATGAAGTGCGCGAGGCGTTCGCCGGCAACCTGTGCCGCTGCACCGGTTATGAAAGGCCGGTGCGTGCGGTGCTGAAAGCCGCGGTGCGCATGAGGGGGGCCAAATGAGCCAGAGCAACCGTCCGCAGTTTCGCGTGGTGGGCCATGACGTCTGGCGCGTGGATGGCCGCCAGCTGGTTACGGGAGCCCCGGCGTTTACCGACGATTACCCTCAACGCGGCATGTTGATCGGAAAGATCCTGGGAAGCCCTCACGCCCACGCGCGCATCAAGCACATCGACACTGCAAAGGCCGAAGCGCTCGAGGGCGTGCATGCGGTTCTGACCTATCAGGATGTGCCGAAGGCCCGCGGCCCCATCGGTCGGCGCGCGGATCTGTTCAACCGGACCCCCTACACGCGCGCAGGTCAGGATTACCCGGAGCCTTCTCCGTGGGACTATTTCCTGCTGGATGATAAAGTGCGCTTCGTCGGCGACCGCGTGGCCGCGGTGGCTGCCGACACGGAAGAGATCGCGCTGGAAGCGCTGGAGCGCATCAAGGTTGCGTATGAAGTCCTGCCGGCGGTGTTCACCCCGCAGGAGGCGCTTGCTTCCGGTGCGCCCGTGATCCACGACGAACCCGATGTCGTGCACGTGAAGGACCCCAAGCGCAATCTGTGCGCCGGGATCGACGTACACCTGCGCGACGTGGCCGCGGGCTTTGCGCAAGCGGACCTGGTGGTGGAGCACACGTACCACGTTCATCGCGTTCAGCACGCGCAAATGGAGTTGCACACCGCCATATCCTATTTCGACGAGCACGACCGGTTGGTGGTGATCTGCAGCACCCAGGTTCCCTTTCACGTGCGCCGCCAATTGTCGATGGCGCTCGGACTGCCGATCGGCCGCATTCGCGTGATCAAGCCCAGGATCGGCGGGGGGTTCGGCGGCAAACAGGAGATGGTGATCGAGGACATCTGCGCCGCGCTCACCGTGGCGACGCATCGTCCCGTGCGGATCGAGTTAACCCGCTACGAGGACCTGTTCGCCGCGCGCTGCCGCCACCCGATGAGGATCACCATGAAGACCGGCGTCAAGCGCGAGGGGACCCTCACCGCCAACGAGATGATCGCGCTGGTGGATGCGGGCGCGTACGGCTCGCACAGCCCCACGGTCCCTACCAACACCGGCAACAAGAACCTGCCCCGCTATCGCTGCCCCAACGTGCATTACAAGTTCGACGCAGCCTATACGAACCTGTCCATCGCGGGAGCCATGCGCGGCTACGGCACGCCTCAGGGCGCTTATGCCATCGAATGCCACATGGATGAAGTTGCAGAAGCGCTGGGCATGGATCCCGTTGAATTTCGCCTGAAGACCACCGTGCGCGAGGGCGACATCGACGAGCTGTCGCCCCACATCTACGAGGTCAAGACGCAGGCCATCCAGACCGGCTGGCCCATCACCACCTGCGGCCTGCCCGAATGCTTGAAACAGGGCGCGCAAGCCATCGGATGGAACGAGAAGCGCCAGGCGTACGGCCGTTCCAACGCGCTCAAGCCCGTGATCCTGAAGGGCGTCGGCATGGCTTGCCTGTCCCAGGGCAGCGGCGTGGCCGCGATCGACACGGCCAACGCCACGGTGAAGCTCAATGAAGACGGTTCGGTCAATTTGCTCATCGGCGCGGCGGACATCGGCACCGGCGGCGACACGGTGATCGCCCAAATCGTGGCGGAAACGCTGGGCATCGCGGTCAGCGACGTGGTGCTCTACACCACCGACACCGACATCGTTCCGTTCGATTCGGGCGCCTATGCTTCGAGCACCACCTACGTCTCCGGCAACGCGGCGCTCAAGGCGGCCGAAGAGGTGAAAGACAGCATTCTGCAGATTGCCGCCAGCCTGATGGGCGAACCGCAGGGCCAACTGCGTCTGCTGGATCGCCAGGTGGTCGCTGCCTCCGGGAAGAAGCTGCCGCTGCGCGAGGCGGCCATGCACTCGATCTACGTGCTCAAGGAGCAAATCGAGCACACGGCCAGTTTCGTATCCCCGGTGAGCCCGCCGCCGTTTGCGGCCCAATTCGCCGACATCGAGGTGGACAGCGAAACCGGTCAGATTCGCGTGGTGGAGTTCGTCACCGCCGTGGACGCAGGCACCATCGTCAACCCCGAGCTGGCGGCCGGCCAGGTGGACGGTGCGGTGTCCATGGGGCTTGGCTACGCGCTGATCGAGGAAATGGTCTTTGACGAAAAAGGTCGGCCCATGAACAAGGGACTGATCGACTACAAGCTCTTCAAGGCAAAGGGCATGCCCAAGCTAAAGACGATCTTCGTGGAAACTTACGAGCCCACGGGCCCCTACGGGGTCAAGGCCATTGCCGAGATTCCCGTCAACGGCCCCGCGCCTGCGGTGGCCAACGCCGTCAAGCACGCGTTGGGCGTGCGCATCTTCGACCTACCGCTCACGCCGGAGCGGGTGCTGCGGGCGCTGGGAAAGATGTAATGCGGTAGGGCCGGCTGCGCCGGCCGGAGGGAAGCAGCCGCTGGCAGAGCCAGCCTGACCCCTTAAATACGGCGAAACGCCAGCGTCACGTTGTGCCCGCCGAAGCCGAACGCGTTCGACAGCGCCACGCGCACCTGGGCGGGGCGGGCTTGGTTGGCAATCACGTCCAAATCGCACTCGGGGTCCGGCGTTTGGTAGTTCATCGTGGGAGGAAGCGTGTTTTCCGCAAACGCCATCAGGGTCGCCACCGCTTCCACCGCCCCCGCGCCTCCCAACAGGTGGCCGATCTGGGATTTGGTGGAACTGGTGGGCGGGGGACGTTTGAAGACGGCGCGAATCGCTTGCGTTTCCGTCTTGTCGTTGAGCGGCGTGCTCGTACCGTGCGCGTTGATGTAGTCGACCTCTTCAGGTGCGATGTTTCCCTGTCTGAGCGCCAAGCGAATGGCGCGCTGGGCGCCCTCGCCGCCGGGGGCGGGTTCGGTGATGTGGTGTGCATCGGCGCTCTGGCCGAAGCCGGCGAGTTCCGCGTAGACGCGGGCCCCTCGCGCACGAGCGTGCGCCTCGCTTTCCAACAGCAAGACGCCCGCGCCCTCACCGAGCACGAAGCCGTTGCGCGTGGCGTCAAAGGGGCGAGAGGCGGCTTGTGGGGTGTCGTTGTAGCGGGACAGCGCGCCGATCTGGTCGAAACCGGCGTAGGTGAGGGGCAACATGGCCGCCTCGGCGCCCCCCGCGATCATCACGTCGGCGTGACCCATGCGAATCAGGTCGCCTGCTTGTCCAATGGCATGCGCGGAGCTGGCGCAGGCGGACACGGTCCCGAAGTTTGGCCCTTTGGCCCCGCATTGCAGCGAGATCTCGGCGGCCACGTCATTGGGCATGAATTTCGGGATGAAGAAGGGGCTGACGCGCTTTGGACCCTTGCTGAGCAAGATGTCGTAATTGTCGGTCAGGGCCTCCACGGCGCCGATGCCGGTGCCCATCACCACGCCCATGCGGTCCTTGTCCACGGCGGACAGGTCAAGCTCGCTGTCTTCCAGCGCCCACTGCAGCGCGGCAAGCGCAAACTGCGCCGCTCGGCCGATGCGGTGCGCGCGGCGCTTCTCCATGTACTGGAGCGGGTCAAAATCCGCCAAGGGCGCGCCGATCTTGCACTCGATGCCATCCAGCTTCAGGAGATCGTCCACGCGGCGGGCGCCGCGAGCGCCTCGCTTGAGCGCATCCCAGAATGCGCGCTTGCCGCAGCCGATGGAGGTGACGACCCCCGCACCGGTGATGACGACCTTGGGAAAGCTTATAAGAGCACCTCGAGTTGAACTTGCGTGATGTCCAGCTGCCGCTTCAGATCCGCCCGCTGCTGAGGGTCGCTTGCCCGCTGGAGCTGCGACTGGAGTTCCTCTTTGCGCGCGGAGGCCCGGGCTCGGTCAATGCGTTCGGGCAGTTCGGCATGATCTGCAAAAGCCGTCACCTTGTCGGGGGTCACTTGCAGGATGCCCCCGTAGACGGCAAAGCGCTTGAGCTGACCTTGCACTTTGACGCTCAATGGCGCCACCTGCAACGGCGTCACCAGCGAGATGTGCTGGGGCAGGATGCCCAGGTTACCCTCGCTTCCGCGCGCGTGGACCTCTTCCACTTGAGCGCTGTACAACTCCCCTTCGGGCGTCAGCAAAGCAAATTGCATCATCCAGGTCACCTCGATTTGCCCGTCATCATAACTGGCGCCTCCCAAGGGATCAAGCAAGTTGGTCGGCCGCGGCGGTGAAGATGGAGAATTCTTGACAATTTTCGTGGACACTCCTATAATTCCCAACCATGGTGAGGCCGCACGCATGCGATGCGCGCGGCTGTGCTTTGGAGTGGAGGAGGTGACGACCCCATGTCTGAGCTGTTGACCTCGATCGGAAACCTGTTGATCGCAGCGGGCGTTGCGATTTTGCTGATGCGCTTGGGAGGGTATTTCGAGAACCAGTGAAGTCGCCCGCGCGTCCCGCAATTCACTCTACTCTTGCAGCAATCTCTTGTTCGAAGATGTCCCCTTTGTTGCGCGTTGTTTCAAAGGGGCGTCTTGTACGTGGTAGGCCATAAACCGGTCCAGCAGCGCGCTCCCCAGCACGATGTCCTGAGCGCCCAAACGCAGGCGCTCCAGCTTCGCCCACTCCATGGTGCGAAGCGCACTCAGCCCCTGAGCCAACCCGGCTTTCATGCGCCCGTCGCTTTCCAGGCGACAAGCCTGGCACACCACCCCGCCGCGCTCGAGCGAAAACCAGGGCGTCGGGGCGGGCTTGCGGCAGCGCACGCAGCTTTCCAGGTGCGGGGCCACGCCGAAGTTGTCCAGCAGCCTCAGTTTGTAAGCCAGCTCGTATAGGGCCACGGGGGCATCCTCCCGGTCCAGCGTGTGCAGCAAGGCGGCAAACAGGCTCAGGTTCTTCAGGTCGCGCTGCCCTTCGCGCACGAGGTGGGACAGCAATCGCGCGCCGTACAAGGCGCTGCTCAGGTGGTCGTAGTCGGCTTTGAGGCGGGGAAAATACTGCTTCAGCGTCACCTCGCGCAAGGGCTTGATGTTCTTTGCATCAACCAGCACGAATTCGCTGAGCGAGAGCAAATCGATTTCCGGCCCGAAGCGGCTGCGCAAGCGCCTTGCGCCCTTGGCGAAGACGGACACCTTGCCCAGGTCGCCGGTCAGCACGGTCAAAATCAGGTCTTCATCCTGGAAAGGGATGACGCGCAGGACGAAGCCCTCCGTCTTGACCAGCTGGCTCATGCGGGCGGAGGGGACCCACGCGCTGCGCCGGCGCCCGTGTCCCCTTCAGCTCGATTCATCGTGCTCCCGTCGGTGCGCAACTCACAACTCCTTGATGGCTTTCGTCACCTTGGCGATCGCATCCTGGGCGCTGCCGAACAGCATCGAGGTGTTGTCGTTGTAGAACAGCTCGTTTTCGATGCCGGCAAAGCCCGGGTTCATGCTGCGCTTGTTGACGATCACCTGCTTGGCGTGGTCCGCGTTGAGGATGGGCATGCCATAAATGGGGCTGCCCACGTCGTGCCTGGCGGCGGGGTTGACCACGTCGTTGGCCCCGATGATGAGCGCCACGTCGGCGCGCGAGAATTCGTCGTTGATCTGCTCCATCTCATACAGTTTTTCGTAGGGCACGTTGGCCTCGGCCAACAACACGTTCATGTGGCCCGGCATGCGGCCGGCCACCGGATGGATGGCAAACTTGACTTCGCCCCCCCGCTTCTCGATCAATTCGGCCAGCTCGCGCACCTGGTGCTGCGCCTGGGCCACGGC
>DATCIV010000302.1:0-2697 GCA_036507575.1 Candidatus Bipolaricaulota bacterium
CCCGTGGCCAGCGGTTTGTCCTGATCGTCCACTACCCTCGCCTGGCACGCTTCGATGGGCATGCCGATGGAACCCGGCTTGCGCTTGGGGGACGCCAGGTTGGTGTGGGTGACCGGCGAGGTCTCGGTCAGGCCGTATCCCTCGTAGATGGTGACGTTGAATTTGCGCTCGAAGGCCTCCAGCACCGGCACGGGCAGCTTCGCGCCGCCGGAGCTGCACACCTTCAGCGAGCTCAGGTCGTACTCGCCGCAGCGGGGGTTGTGCAGCATGTCGATGAAGAGCGTGGGCACGCCCACCATGCTCGTGATGCGGTGCTCCTGGATCATCTGCAGCGTTTCCTGCGAATCCCAGCGCAGCATGGGGTAGATCGTCGCGCCCTGCGACAGGGGAGCCAGCATCATCACCGTCATGCCGGTGATGTGAAACATGGGCAGAGGCACGAGCATGCGGTGTTCTTCTGCGCTTAACGTGATCAGGCGATTGATGGCTTGGATGTTGGAGCTGAGGTTGTTGTGCGTGAGCACGACGCCCTTGGGCTTGCCCGTGGTGCCGGAGGTGTAGGGCTGCAGGGCCGGATCGTCGGGCTCGCGCTCGACGAAGTGCGGCTGCGAGAGGATCTCGCGGAAGCGCCGATACTTGCTGGGCCCGCCCACGCCGACGACCTTGATCGGGTCCGCATCGCCCAGGGCTTTTTCCACCTCTTCCAGGTTGTGAACCAGCGCAAAGATGACCTTGGCGCCCGAATCCTGAAGTTGATGTGCGATTTCGCGCTTGCGCAGCTGCGGATTCATCGGAGTGGGCACGGCGCCGGCCTTCATTGCGCCCCAAATGGCCACGACGAACTGGGGCATGTTGGGCAGGTGCACGGCCACCCGCTCCCCGGGTTTGATCCCCAAATCGCGCAAACCGCCCGCGAAGCGCGCGGTGGCGTCCTTCAACTCAGCATACGTCAACGTTTGGTCCTCAAACACCAGCGCCGTCTTGCCGCCGTATTGCTGGGCGGCCTTGTCCAGCAGGTGCGCAACGTTCATTGCCTTGCCTCCTCGTGCCTTACTTGCCCTTGAAGTCGGGCTTGCGTTTAGTCAAGAAGGCCGTCACGCCTTCGCTCATGTCCTCGGTGGTGAACAACAGCCCGAAGGCTTCGCGCTCCAACAGCAGCCCGGTGGACATGGGCGCCTGCGCTCCTTCGTCGATCACGCGCTTGGTCATGCACACGGCCACGGGCGCGCGCGCAGCCAGGGTTTCGGCGAATTCCTTTGCCTTCGCTTTGAACGAGCCATCGTCGTAGACCCGGTTAACCAAGCCCCACTCCCTCGCCTGCTCGGCGTTGATGCGCTCGCCGAACATGCAAAGCTCCTTGGCGCGCGAGGCGCCCACCAACCGCGCCAGCCGCTGCGTGCCGCCGCCGCCGGGGATCAGTCCCAGGTGGATTTCGGGCTGGCCGAGCTGGCTGCGCTTGGAAGCGAGGCGGAAGTCGCAGGCCAGGGCCAACTCCATGCCTCCGCCCAGGCAGAAGCCGTCAATCGCGGCGATGACGGGCTTGGGGGACTGGGCTGGGGCGGTGAAGAACTCGCTGCCTAACCCCACCATCTGGGTGGGGGCGGCTGAGGAAAACTCGGTGATGTCTGCGCCCGCCGAAAATGCCTTGTCGCCTGCCCCTTGAATCACGATTGCGCGCACCCGCTCGTCCTGATTCAGCTCTGCAAAGGCTCTGGGCAGCTCGCTTCTCATGTCCGAATTGATGGCGTTCAGCCGATCCGGGCGATTGAGCGTGATCCAGGCCACGCGCCGCTCCTGGTCGATGTCTACCTTGATGGCGTGATAGCGGGTCTGGGCGCCTCCCTGCGTGCCGTAATGGTAAAATCCTTGGCCTGCGGCCTGTCCGGTCTTGCCCGCCTGAACCATCTGAGTCAGCAGCGCCACGGGCTTATAGCGCTCGTCCTTGTGCTGCTGGTAGCGCTTCTCCAGCGCAGCAAGCAGCTTGTCAAGCCCCAATTTGTCGGCCCGGCGCAAGATGCCCTCGGGGAATCCGGCTCCCAAGCGCACGGCCAAATCAATCTCCTCGGCAGTGGTGACCTTGTTCTCCAGCAGCCATGCGGCTTCATTGACCATCAGGGCGTAGATGGGCAGCGGATCGAAGTCCTTTCCGGCGTCCTGCGCGTACTGGGCGCCTGCGCCCTTGTAGTCGTAAAAACCCTTGCCGGACTTGCGGCCGATCTCGCCCTTTTTCACCTTCTCTTCGATGAGGGTGGGCACCGGCAGCCCCGCTTCTTTCGTGAGGTGATAGCCGATGTCGATGCCCGTCAGGTCCTGGAGCTCGAAGGGCCCCATCGGAAAACCTTCATAGAACTTCATGCGGCTGTCCACTTGTTCGACCGTGGCTTCCCCGCGCGAAACCATCCACCCGGCTTCAAACAGGAAAGGGCCCACCAACACGCGATTGACGATGAAGCCCCGCACGTCCTTGCTCACCCGCACCGGGGTCTTGCCCAGCTTCTCGGACAGCTCGACGATGAGCTGCATCGTCTCCTCGCTGGTGTCCTTGCCCTTGATCACCTCGACCAAGGCCATCTTGACCGGCGGGTTGAAGAAGTGCATGCCGACCACCTGGTCGGGGCGCTTGGTCATTTTCCCGATCTCGGTGATGGCCAGGGAGCTGGTGTTGCTGGCAAGCACGGCGCCTTTGGGGGCAAACTG
>DATCIV010000303.1:0-4983 GCA_036507575.1 Candidatus Bipolaricaulota bacterium
GCACGGACTGAACGTGATGTTTGAGCTTGCCTGCAGCTATCCGGTGGACGCGCTCAACTGGCACGATCGGCGCACCGCTCCAACGCTTGCACGCGGACTCGAACAATTCGAGGGTACGGTGCTGGGCGGGCTGGACGAACATGAAACCTTGAGCGGCGGCACGCCCGACCAGGTCCGCGCCCAGGCGCAAGATGCGATTGCACAAACGCAGGGGAGGCGTTTTATTCTAGGGGCCGGGTGCGTTGCCTTGGTGACCACGCCGCCGGAGAATTTTCAGGCCGCACGTCGAGCGGTTGGTCCTCTCTAAAAAGGTAAGCGCTGGCAGTGCCCATGCTGCCAGCGCTCGACTGCTCCGGTTAAGCAGTTCTTAGAAGATGCGTTTGTAAATGGAGCATAGAGCGCGGGCATACTGGTTTTTCCCCAAATTCCTACTAACCCGTGTCAGCCTGGAAACAGGGGCGTGTACCATCTTGGTCAAACGGCTGTTCGCACCGGTCAAAGCGCCGGCGAGCGCGTGAGCGCTGAGATTCATTCCGGCCCGCCGGCAAGCGGAAGGTTAGGGGTTCTTGAAGATCTTTCAGTTCGGTGGTTTTGAGGTTTGGCAGGATGACATTGGACCGGTGAAGCGCTGGCCTCAGCGCAAGACCAAGGGGCTGTTGAAGCTGTTGTTGTCGCAGCGGGGACAGATCTTCACCCAGGATCAATTGATCGACGCCCTGTTCCCCGACCTGGAGCTGGACAAGGCGGCCAAGACGCTCTACAACCGCATCAGCGAGCTGCGCCGCGTGCTGGAACCGGAACTCGCGCGCGGCAACCGCTCCTGTTACATCCTGCGCGTCGGGCAAGGAAGCTACCGTTTTAACCCGGACGTCCCTTGCTGGATTGACACCGAGGAGTTCCAGCGCCTCGTGGAAGCGGCCCGCCAGCTCAAAGAAGCAGGGCGCTGGCAGGAGGCGGTGCAGGCGTACGCCCGGGCCGTGGAACTGCATCGCGGCGAATACCTGGCGGAGGACCGCTACGAAGAATGGACCCAAGGTCCGCGGCAACAATGGATGGAGTTGCACCAGCAAGCGCTGCTGGAGCAGGCGCAGTGTCACGCACAACTGCAGCAGCACGACGCCGCGATCGGTTGCGTGCAGGAGGCCATTCGCAGCCAGCCCTGGCACGAGCCGGCGTACCGCAAGCTCATGCTTTACGCTTTTTACTCGGGAGACCACGCGCAGGTCGTGCAAGCCTACAAGCGCTGCATCGCCGCGCTGAAGGAGCACCTGGACGTAGGGCCCGACCGAGAAACCGAAAACCTGTATCAGCAATTGTGCCAAAGCCAGGAGGTGGAGTTGCCGGTGGTCCAGGCGCCGTCGGCGCCGTCGCAACTTCCCGTCCAAGCCGCCGCCGCGTCGCCGACGCGGGCGACCCGACCGCCGCGCGCGGTGAAGGGCGCCAAACGCGCGCTGTTGACGCTCATGATCGTGGGGCTGATGTCCCTGCTGGGGCAGTGGACGTTCAGCCAGCTGAACCCCGCGCCGCAGCGCTTTCCCTCCATGGCGGTGCTGCCGCTGGTGGGCATCGCAAGCAGCGAGTTTGAGGGTTGGTTTCTCATCGACGATTTTGCCGACGCCATCAGCATGGAGCTGACCTATGCGCTCGATCAGATACCGGACCTGCGCGTGGCGTCTGCGACCTCGGCTTTCGCCTTCAAGGACAAAAGGCTGTCCGTCACCGAGATCGGGCGCGCGCTGGGCGTGGAGTCCGTGCTCGAGGGCAGCGTGCGCCGCTGGGGCAACCACCTGCGCATCACCATGCGGCTGATCGACGTGGACGATGGCCTGCACCTGTGGTCGGGCGAGTACGAAAGAGCCATTTACCCGCAGTCCTTTGCATACTTTGAGGAGATCATCTCCCCCATCGTCAAGTCCATCGTGGCGAAGCTGGAAGCCTATCTGAGAGCCTCCAGGACCGACAAGTACCTCCCCAAATAGCTCCGCCCGGACCTTCATCAAGCAACCTCATTAATAATGTTGAAAAAGTGATTGACATAAAAGGCGTAACTCGCTATACTGGCGGCCGTTCGCTTCAGGGCATAGAGTGAACCGCACGCTGGAGCGAGCCAACATCCATCGAATCTTGGGGGAAGCCGTGAGCAGGGACACCATCGTCATCCAAGGCGCGCGCGTTCACAACCTCAAAAACGTCAACCTGGAAATACCCCGACAGAAGCTGATCGTGTTCACCGGCATCTCGGGCAGCGGCAAGTCCTCGCTTGCCTTCGACACGCTCTACGCCGAGGGGCAGCGCCGTTACGTCGAATCGTTGAGCGCCTATGCGCGCCAGTTCCTGGGGCAGATGGACAAGCCCGACGTGGACTTCATCGAAGGGCTGTCGCCCGCCATCTCCATTGACCAGAAGACCGTGCACCGCAACCCGCGCTCGACCGTGGGCACGGTCACCGAGATCTACGACTACCTGCGCCTGCTCTACGCCCGCATCGGCGTGCCCCACTGTCCGCAGTGCGGGTCCGTGATCGCCCAGCAAAGCGCCACGCAGATCGTGGACCAGATCATGGCGCTGCCGGAGGGGACCAAGCTGCAGGTGCTTGCCCCCATCGTGCGCGGGCGCAAGGGCGAATACAAAAAGCTCTTCGAAGAGCTGAGCCAGGAGGGCTACGCCCGCGTGCGGGTCAACGGAAAAGTACACGAAACATCCGAGGACATTTCGCTAGCCAAGACGAAAAAACACTCGATCGAGGCGGTGGTGGACCGCCTCATCGTCAAGGCCGACATCCGAAACCGCCTGGCCGACTCGGTGGAGACGGCGCTGGGGCGCGCGGAGGGCGTGGTGATCGTGGACGTGCTGGACGGCCAGGAGCTGTTGTTCAGCGAGCACCTGGCCTGCACGCGCTGCGGCGTGAGCCTGGAGCCGCTTGCCCCGCGCGCCTTCAGCTTCAACAGCCCCTTTGGCGCCTGCCAAAGCTGCGACGGCCTTGGCTACAAGCTGGAGATCGACCCGGAGCTGGTGCTGGACGGGCGCAAGTCCGTGCTCGAAGGCGGGCTCATCCCCTGGGCCGATTCCCAGAGCAAGTGGCTGCACGGCATTTATGAGGGCTTGGCCAAGCAGTACAAGCTGGACCTGAACACGCCCGTCGAGCAACTGCCCGAGCAGCACCTGAAGCTGCTGCTGTACGGCACGGGAGGCGAGAAGGTGGCCTTCCCCTACACCAACAGCTACGGCCACACCCGCACGTTCGAGACCACGTTCAGCGGCGTGGTCAACAACCTGACGCGCCGGCTGCGCGAGGCCAGCTCCGAGTGGGCGCGCGAGGAAGTGGAGCAGTACATGAGCACGCGCACTTGCACCGCGTGCAACGGCGGACGGCTGCGCCCGGAGAGCCTGGCGGTGACCCTGGGGGACCAGAACATCCGCCAAGTCAGCGCGCTTTCGATTCACGACGCCTATGCGTTCTTCGACGGCTTGTCGCTGTCCGAGCGCGAGCAGCTCATCGCCGAGCAAGTTCTCAAAGAGATCAAAGCGCGCCTGCGCTTCTTGCTGAACGTGGGACTGGACTACCTGACGCTGGACCGACACGCCGGGTCGCTGTCCGGCGGCGAAGCCCAGCGCATCCGGCTGGCGACGCAGGTGGGCTCTCACTTGGTGGGCGTGCTCTACATCCTGGATGAGCCCAGCATCGGGCTGCACCAGCGGGACAACCGCCGATTGCTGAACACGCTCAAAGGGCTGCGCGACCTGGGCAACACCGTGATCGTGGTCGAGCACGACGAAGAAACCATGCGCGAGGCGGATTTCTTGGTGGACATCGGCCCCGGCGCAGGCGCGCACGGCGGACGGATCGTGGCGCTGGGCACGGCGCAGGAGTTGATGGCCTGCCCCCAGTCCATCACGGGCCAATACCTGAGCGGCCGGCGACAGATTCCCGTGCCGACCAAGCGTCGAGCGGGGAACGGGAAAATCATCGAGATTCGCGGCGCGCGCCAGCACAACCTCAAAGGCATCCACGTGGAATTTCCCTTGGGCACGTTCGTGTGCGTCACCGGCGTGTCGGGTTCGGGCAAGAGCACGTTGGTGGACGAGATCCTCTACCGCGGCCTGCGCTACCAGCTGGGCTTGGTCGGGCACAAGCCGGGATCTCACGAAGCGATCCTGGGCCTGGAGCACGTGGACCGCGTGATCGAAATCGACCAATCGCCCATCGGCAGGACGCCGCGCAGCAACCCGGCCACCTACACCGGGTTGTTCGATCAGATCCGCGCGCTGTACGCCCAGGCGCCGGAGTCCAAGGCGCGCGGGTACAAGCCCGGGCGTTTTTCGTTCAACGTCAAGGGCGGTCGCTGCGAGTCGTGCAAGGGCGACGGACTGATCAAGATCGAGATGCACTTCCTGCCCGACGTGTACGTTCCTTGTGAAACCTGCAAAGGCGCGCGTTACAACCGCGAGACGCTGCAGGTGTTGTACAAGGGCAAGAGCATCGCCGACGTGCTGGCGATGAACGTGGAGAAAGCGCTGGGGTTTTTTGAAAACCACTCGCCGATCCGCAACAAGCTGCAGACGCTGTTCGACGTAGGCTTGGCCTACATCGAGTTGGGCCAGCCGGCCACGCAGCTTTCCGGCGGCGAGGCCCAGCGCGTGAAGCTGGCCGAGGAGCTGTCCAAGCGCAGCACGGGAAAGACCTTCTATATTCTGGACGAGCCCACCACGGGCTTGCACACGGCTGACATCGAAAAGCTGCTCGAAGTGTTGCACCGGTTGGTGGATTCCGGCAACACGGTGGTCGTCATCGAGCACAATTTGGACGTGATCAAGACGGCGGACTGGGTCGTTGACCTAGGGCCTGAGGGTGGGGACGCAGGCGGTCAGATCGTGGCCGAGGGCACGCCGGAGGACGTGGTGAAGGTGAAGGGGTCCTACACCGGTCACTTCTTGAAAGAAGTGCTCAAAAGCCCTTCCATTTCCGCGAACGGTAAACGCTCC
>DATCIV010000304.1:0-3486 GCA_036507575.1 Candidatus Bipolaricaulota bacterium
GCGCGCGATTGTGCCTGCTCGACTTCCAAGTCCACTGCGGCGCAGCCATGCTCCTTGGCCATACGGCAAACTGCATCGAGCATGGCTTGCCCCACCCCCTGCTGGCGTTGCTCTGGCCTGACGTACAGCTCCTCCAGCCAAGCGGATTTGCCACCATGCTCCAGCGCCCAGGTAAACGCCAGATAGGCCACACCCACGGCCTCGCCGTTCACAAGAGCGAGCAGGAACAACCCGCGTGATGGGTCCTTCAGCGGACCATCGATGGCTTGCTCCAGCTTCACCGGAGCTATGGCGATGTCGTGCTCATCAAACTGCGCCAACAGCAGTTGAAGCAGACCCTCTCGATCCTTCAGACCGGCGACAGCAATGTCCACGCCCTTCCCTCCTTCAGCAGCACGATGCTTACGTGTGGAATCAGGACGACACATGGTATCATCCAGGCATGATCGAGCAACGGAGGTGTGTGAGCCCTCGCAAGCGCAGCGGCAACGCCGAGAACTTGTGCCGCACGCAAGTCGAGATCCAACTGAACGAAGGCGCACACGTCAGCGATTTGCTACATCGGCCGCTTGGCAGCCATCTAGTCATGGTCACCGGGCGCCACAACCAGCGGTTGCGCGATTGGTGGGGAACGTACATTGCCAATGAAGCTTGAGCATTCGTTCAATAATGATAGCGTGCTTGGAGGAAGTCAATGCGTTCATTTCGCACCAGATAGACAACTCGGTGCTCTTGGGTCAGCCGTCGAGACCAAACATCTGGCATGAGGTACTTCAACGGTTCTGGTTTGCCCACTCCGGTGAATGGATCACGCAGGATGGCCTCCACCAACTGAAACACGCGAAGGGCTACCTTGCGATCGGTTTCCACCCAATAGCGCAAGTCTTCACGAAACTCTGGTTGGAATACCGCGACTCTATTGCGGTGTTGAAGTGGTTTAAGTTCACGCTTTTGGGGCAAGGCCCATCTCCCGGCGCAGCGCTTCGACGGTTTGCGGTTTTATTTCTTCGGAGAAGGCGCGTTGCAAAGCGGTCAACAGGCGCTTGGCGTTTTTCGGCGAGCGCAGCAGGTGCGCGGTTTCCAGCAGGTTAGAAAGTTCCGTAGAAGCCACCAAGGCCACGTCCTCCGCGCCACGGCGGTTGATGATCACGATTTCGCGATCATCGGTGACTCGCTTTAACAGCGTAGCCAAGTTCGCTCGAGCATTGGAGTAAGTTGTTTGAACAGCCACAGATCCCTCTTTTCGCAACAAGTTGTACAACCATACTGTGCAAAATTTCAGCTCGAGGATCAAGTCCCGGCAAGAAGTTGTGAGAAAACGTCCAGCGCGGTCACCGCGTAGATGTTGGCCGAGCCGCGGCTGAAGCCATGTAAGAGCGAACGCTCAGCGGATGGGGCAGCCGATCAAAATGCCCAGTCGGATGTTCCCCATCTTCGCTTGGCGCCAACGACGGGTGGTGTTCATCGTCTCCCCCTTTCGTCATGATGGGCATCAGGCTACCCAGCGCGTGTGGACGGCGTTTGGTCATTGTGTGAAAGTTTCGTGAATCCACGCGCATTGTCCGTTTCGCAGAACGGCGTTAGAATGCCCCACAAAGGGGTGTTTATGGCGACGCTGCTGGTGGTGGACGACGAGGTCAAGCTGTTGTCTCTGCTGCGAGAGTACCTTGAGAATGCGGGCTTCTCCGTGCGCACTGCAGGCACCGGCCAGGCAGCTCTGGCTGAGTTCAACCACGCGCCGGTGGACTTGGTCGTGCTGGACTGGATGCTGCCGGATATGGAGGGCATCCAGGTCGCCCAGGCCATCCGCAAAACCGGCAGCACGCCGATCATCATGCTCACCGCCCGCGCCGAGGAGGCGGATCGCGTCGTGGGTCTGGAGCTGGGCGCGGATGACTACGTGGTCAAGCCGTTCAGCCCGCGGGAGTTGCTGGCGCGCATCAAGGCGGTCCTGCGCCGCAGCGGCGAAGGGGCTCCCGCAGAGGCGCAGTACAACCTCGGCCCATTCACATTGGATGAGGGCGCCCGCGAGTTGTTCAAGGGCGGAACGAACATCGAGCTAACGGCCACGGAGTTCAACCTGCTGACGCACTTACTCAAACATCCCAAGCGCGTGTTCACGCGCCTTGAGCTGCTTCACGTATTGGAAGGGCACACGTACGCCGCCTTCGAGCGCACGATCGACACCCACATCAAGAATTTGCGCAAAAAAATCGAGCTAGACCCGCAAAACCCCTGCTACCTGCTCACCGTTCACGGGGTGGGCTACAAGCTCGTTGTCCCCACGTTCGCGCCATGATCGGCCTGCGCTGGAAGCTGTGGGGCGTGGTCGTCGGCACGGTGTTGCTCACGTTGCTGCTCATCACCTGGCTCGCCAACTGGCTCACGCAGGGCGAGATCAGCGACTACGTCACCCGCGAGCAGCGCGCGGTTGCGGCGGCGATTGCCCCACTGTTTGCGGATTTTTACATGGAGCACGAGGGGTGGGAAGCACTGGCAGGTCCGCTGGGAATTGGGAAGCTCAGGCTCATAGCCCCTCAAGAACGACCGCCCATTGCGCAGGCGAATCGAGAGCCGATGCCGCTGCGCCTGCTCATCAAGCCGGTGCTGGACCGTAACCGCGTCGTGGTCAGCGATGAAGCAGGCTGGGTGGTGGCCGACTCGATGTCCGAGGGGATAGGCACGCAGTTGTCAGAGTCTGAGGTTGCGCAGGGGCAGCCCATTCTGGTGGGCGAGCGGGTGGCAGGCCGTGTGTACGTCGGATTGAAAGCATCGGTCGAATCCGAACGACTCGAGATGCTGTTTGGCGAAAGGATTCAAACCATCCTGCTGGGTGCCGGCGCATTGGCCGCCCTGGTCGTATTGCTGTTGGGGGGCTGGTTTGCCGCCCACTTGATCCAACCGATTGAGACCATCAGAAAAGGGGCGCAACGCATCGCGGCGGGCCAGCTGCATACCCGCATCCAATTGAAACAGCGTGACGAGCTCGGACAACTGGCAGGCGCCATGAACCAGATGACGCAGCAGTTGGAAGACGCTCAGCGCTTGCGCCGGCAAATGGTGGCCGATATCGCCCACGAGTTGCGCACGCCGCTTGCGGTGCTGCAGGGCAATCTCGAAGCCATGGCCGATGGGCTGATCCCCTTGAGCAAGGAAAGGATGGGGTCGATCCATGCAGAGGCCTTGTTGCTTAGCCGGCTGGTTTCGGACCTGCGCACATTGTCCCTTGCCGAAGCCGGCGAGTTGTCGCTCAAGATGGAGGTGATACCGCTCGGCGGGTGGTTGCGTTCCTTGATTGAATCTTTGCAAGCCGCGTTTCAAGAGCATGGCGTCGACTTGCAAGTGGATATTCAAGAGAGGGTACAGCTTGCAGCAGATCCCGAGCGCCTTCGCCAAATCCTGTTGAACCTGCTGACCAACGCCCTCCAGCACACGCCAGCCGCGGGCCACGTCACCCTGACTGCGCGTCCGGCAAGCGAGTTTGCC
>DATCIV010000305.1:0-8805 GCA_036507575.1 Candidatus Bipolaricaulota bacterium
CTTTTCAAGCCCAGCAAGCCCAACCATGTCCAACAGCTCTTTCACCCGCCTCTTGCGGTCTATCGCCCCTTGCACGAACTTCAAGCCGTACGCGATGTTACCAGCCACGTCCAAGTGAGGGAATAAGGCGTAGTTTTGGAACACCACGCCGACGCCGCGCTTCTCGGTGGGCGTTTCCAGCACGCTGCGGCCATCGAGACTCACGTCCCCGCGGTCAGGGGTTTCAAAGCCCGCGATCAAGCGCAGCACGGTGGTCTTGCCGCAGCCGCTGGGGCCGACCAGGGCCAACAGCTGGCCGCTTTCGATCTCCAGCGTAACGTCCTCGACCGCGTGGACCGACCCAAAACGCTTGCCCAGCTGCGTCAGTTGAAGGGAGGCCATCAAATCGCCCGCTCCCCGCCGCGCTCGATGAGCACAAACGACAGGGCTGTGACCGCGATCAGCACGGTGCTCATCGCGCTTGCAGCCGCCAGGGTATCCGCTTGGCGCGCGCCCAGAAAGCTGTAAATCGCAAGCGGCATCGTCTTCAGCCCCGGCTGCGCCAGCATCGAGGTGGCGCTCATCTCGCCGATTGAGATGGCAAAGGCAAAGGCCGCTCCCGCCAACACCGCCCCGCGCAAAAGCGGAAGCTCCACTTGAAAAAAGGCCTTGCGCCTGGAAGCTCCCAGGCTGCGGGCCGCCTCCGACAATGCAGGGTCCAGGGTTCCAAACGCCGAGGCCAGCGCGCGCACCACAAAGGGTAAGGCAAGCAGCGTGTGGGCCAGCACCACCGCCACCCCGCGGTCCAGCCAGGACAAGGCGGGGTGCGAAAACGCCCGCAACAGGCCGAACCCCAGCGCCACCGAAGAGATGGCCAAGGGCAACATCACCCATACGCTGACTCCCGTCAGTCGGCGGCGCGCGATCGCCCACGCAAGCGGCCCCCCCAACAAGAGCGCCAGCAGCATCGCGCCTGAGGCGAAGCGCAAACTGTCGAGCACCGATCTCAGCGGCGAGCTGCCGATGAAGGGGTTTTCCGTTGGGTCCAACACATAACGATACGCGGCAAGCGTCCACGCCCCGTGTACGGACTGGAACGAGCTGAGCATCACGCCCAGCAACGGCGCGGCGAAAAAGGCGCCCGCGATCAGCAACGCGGCCCACAGCAAAACCCGCATGCTACATAGTCGCAGCGTGCGCAAGAATGAAAAACCCTTGCGCCCTGCACCCCTATGCGGCGGGGTTCGCAGCCGAAACAGCGGGACGGTGCGCCGCGTTCGGACCGATTCCAACGGCCGCGTCAGCCGGCGCTCCAGCCATAAATAGCCAGCGGTAAATCCCAGCGACAAGGTCAGCTGAACAAACGCCAGGGCTGAAGCCACGTCCAGATCCCGACTGACGATGGTCTGGATGTAGATCTCCACCTCCAGCGTGGCATAGCGGGCCCCGCCCAGGGTGAGCACGATGGGAAAGCTCAGGAACGAATAGATGAAGGCAAGCGCCGTGCCGGCCAGGATGGAGGGCAGCAACAGCGGCAGCGTCACGGTGAGAAAAGTCGAGAATGGAGAAGCCCCCAGCGCACGGGCGTTCTCTTCGTAGCTGGGATCCAGCTTTTCCCAGGCTGCGTGGGTCAGGCGAGCGACGATGGGCGCGTTGTAGAAAGCGTGCGCAAGCACGATGGCCTGCAGCGAGTACAGGATGCTAAAGGGGGAATCCGTCAGGCCAAAGGCTGCCATGAGTGCGGTGTTGACCATCCCTTGTTTGCCAAAGACCAACACAAACCCAAGCGCCAGGCTCACGGCGGGCAGCACAAAGGGCAGCACGGTCAGCGCGCGCAGCGTGCGCTTGAAGGGAAACTCGTAGCGGGTCAGCACAAACGCCCAGAACAACCCCAACGCCGCGCTTGCCAGGGCGCTCCACAGCGCCTGGGTCGCGGTGAAGCGCGCGATCTGCTGGAAGTAGGGGTCGCTCAGCACCGAAGCCACGCTGCTCAGGCTGAACGCGCCCTGCGCGAAAAACGCCTGCTGCAGGATGGAGGCCAGCGGCACGGCAAGCAGCAGCGAAAAGAGCAGGAACGGCACAGTCCAGACGAGTCGGCTTCTCCAGCGCATGGTCAACGCTCCGGCAGGGGATCAAGCACACACACCAACAGCCTAATCCCAGTTGGAGCGCGTGCGTCCAGCTCAACAGCAGAACCAGTTTTTTTAGGCACGCTACACTGTATCAAAGCGGGCGTTCCATTCCCACAGCGCTCAGGCCGGCGCGTCAGTGTCGAATCGTGTCGCGGATCAGGAGTTCGTTGAGCCGCTTGGCAAACTCCGACGGATGTTGCAGCGGCAGGCCGGCGGTGATGAGCGCCTGCTCGTAGAGCAGCCTTGCATAGTTTTCGACCCTGGGATCGTTGGGGTTTTCCTGGTGCAAACCTTGCAACGCCTTGACCACGGCGTGGTGCGGGTTCAGCTCCAGGATGCGCTGGGTCTGAGGGATCTCGCTCTCCTTGCCCATGCGTTTCAACAGCCGCTCCATGTGCGCGCTAAGCGCCTCTTCATCGCTCACCAGGCAGGAAGGACTGTCCTTCAGGCGCGCGGACAGTCGCACCTCCTTCACCTCCTGCACCATGCGGCGCAGCGCCTCCAGCAAGGGCAGGAATTTTTCATTTAAGGGGCCGTCCACCTGAGAACCTTCCAAAAAACCCTTGTCGGCGGCCTTGAGAGGCTTCTCCTGGTACTGGGTGAAATAAGGCAGTACGAACTCGTCCACCGGATCGGTGAGGAACAGCACATCCCAGCCGCGTTCCTTGAAAGTTTCCACGTGCGGAGCGCCTTCCAGCTGAGCGCGGTTTTCGCCGCTGAGGTAGTAGATCTCCTTCTGTCCCTCCGGCATCTTGGCTGCGTAATCAGCCAGGGTGGTGTAGTGGCCCTTATCGGTGCGCAGCGACTCGAACAGGCACAGGTCGGCGACTGCCTCTTGGTTGGCGGGGTCCTGAGCCAACCCCTCCTTGAGCACCTCGCCCAGCTGCTTGAAGCAGGCAACGTACTGGTCGTACGCGCCCTGCTTCAGCTCGTCAAGCGCCTTGAGCACGGCTTTGACCACGTTCCGGCGGATGCGCGTCAGGATGGGGTTATGCTGCAGCAGCTCGCGCGAGACGTTGAGGGGCAAATCGGGGCAGTCCACCACGCCGCTCACAAACCTCAAATACGGCGGCAGCAACTCCTGACACGCGTCCATGATCAGCACGCGCTTGATGTAGAGCTTCGGCCCGAACTTCAGGTCCCCGAACATCAAGTTCAAAGGCATGTGGGCGGGGATGAACAGCAGCGCGACGAACTCGGTGGTCCCTTCGCCGAGGTAATGGATCACCTTGGCCGGGGCTTGGGAATCGTGGGAGATCTGCTGATAAAACGCGTCGTATTCTTCAGGCTTGATTTGGCCTTTGTCGCGCAGCCACAGGGCGGTGCGGGCGTTGAGGATGTGCCCGTCCATCACGACCGGGTGCTCGACGAAATCCGAGTACGCCTTGACCACCTCGCGCAGCTTCCCCGGCTCCAGGTACTCCTTGGCCTCCGGCTTCAGGTGCAGTATGACGTCGGTGCCCCGCGATGTTTTCTCAACCTCCTCAACGGTGAAATCCTCCAGCCCATCCGACACCCACTCGACCCCGGCACTGGGCGGCTGACCCGCCATGCGCGAGCGGACCGTCACCCGCTCGGCCACCATGAAGGCGGAGTAGAAGCCCACCCCGAACTGGCCGATCAACTCCGGGCGGCCTTTGGCGTCGGCTGCCGCAAGCGCCTCCAGAAACGCCTTGGTGCCGGAGCGTGCGATCGTGCCCAGGTTTTCGATGGTGACCTGGCGGTCCATGCCGATGCCGTTGTCGCTGATCGTGAGCGTGCCGGCGATCCTGTCGGGGATCAGCTTGATCTGCCAATCCTTGTCGCCGCCCAACAGCGCTTCGTCCGTAATAGCTTGAAAGCGCAGCCGGTCGATGGCGTCGCTTGCGTTGCTGATCAGCTCGCGCAGGAACACTTCGCTGTGCGAGTAGAGCGAGTGGGTGATGATGTTCAGGATCTGGGACAGCTCGCTTTTGAACTTGCGCCGGCTGGTCGCCGCTTTGCCCATGCCTCACTCCTTTCCCTTTCATTCTGCGCTCAACGATTGATCGTAAAACGCGCCTGGGGCTGCTATACTTTTCTCAAGATGAAACGCACCCATTTGCTTGCGATGTGGATGATCATTGCAACGTACTCTTGCGCGGCTTTTGGCCTGCCCAACGAGGTATCATACCACATCGAGGCAAAACTGGACACCACCTTCAACTTCATCCTGGGCGCCGAGCAGGTCACCATCACCAACCACACGGGCACCCCGTTGCCCGAGCTGTATTTTCACCTTCCGCCCAACGCCTTCAAGCGCGGCGCGGACACCAGCTACCAGCGCGACCTGAAAGCGTTTTATAACGTGGGCTTGGACTGGATCTACGCCGACCCTGCGGACGACGCATTCCTGCTTGTGGACGCGGTCACGTTGGACGGCCAGGCGCTCGCCTTTACCAGCGAGGATACGTTCCTCAAGGTCACCTTGCCTGCCCCGCTTGAGGCCGAAGGGACACTCACGCTCTCCATCACCTTCCTCAATGACCTGATGGTCCCCGCGCCGGTGAACTTGTTTGCGGCCTCCTATGCCGTGCGCTCGGGCGTGCGAAACGGCGTGTACACGGTGGGCAAGTGGTATCCCCAACTGGCCGTCTACGACCAGGCGGGCTGGCACCTGGATCCGTATCGCCTGCTCGGCGAGTTCTACGGCGACTTCGGGGATTACGCGCTGAAGCTGACCGTGCCGGGCGACGTGGTGGTGGGGGCCACGGGGGATCTGGTTTCCCTGCAGGACAACGCAGACGGCACGCGCACCTGGGCATTTGCAACTCAGCGCGCGCACGACGTGGCCTGGGTGGCCAGCGCGCGGTATCGCGTCAGCGAAGTGGAGTGGGAGGGCAAGCGCGTGCGCACCCTGTGGCTGAATCAAGAGGGCCTTGCCGCGCTTGCGTTGGACAGCTTCCAGTTTTACAGCCGCACCTTCGGAGCATACGCCTATGGCACGTTCAGTATTGCCCAGGTGGAAGTGGGCGGCGGCATGGAGTACCCCGGCATCGTCATGATCGCCAAGGCCGTCGTCGAGGAGGTCTCCCATGAGGTGGCGCACCAATGGTGGTACGGGGCGGTGGGCAACGACGAATACAACGAAACCTGGCTGGACGAGGGCCCCACCACGTTTTCCAGCGAGCTCTATCGCATCGAGGCGCGCGGCGAGCCCTCCACGCTGCGCCGCATGCTGACCTACGTCGAAACCGGCCCGCCGGTGCTCACCCCCAGCGACCAATTCACCTCGCTGCGCGCCTTCGGCAACGTCATCTACACCAAGGGCTCCAGCATCTTTTGGATGCTGCGCGGGCTGCTTGGCCACGACCTCTTCCTGCAGGCGCTGCGCGCCTATTACGAGCGATACCGGTACCGCAACGCCACCACCGCGGACCTGATCGGCGTCTTTGAGGAAGAAGCGGCGCAACCTCTGGATTGGTTCTTCGAACAGTGGTTGCACACCAGCCGGGTGCTGGACGTCACCGTGCAGGACGTACAAAGCCAGGTGCAGCCGGACGGCTCCTCGACGGTCAGCTTCACGCTGGCCAACCAAGGCCAGGCCCGCATGCCCGTGCGCGTGCAGCTGCTGGCCGAGCAACAGATCGTGAGCGAGTTCGTCTGGGACGGCAAGCAACCGCTTGCCCGGTTCACCGTGGCCAGCGAAAGCACCCTGACCCGCATCGTGCTCGACCCCGAGCAAAGCCTGCTGGAGTCCGATCGCAACGACAACGCCTGGGCCATCTCGGCGATGAGCGCATGGTCCACAGTGGGTTTCGCCGTGGCGCTGGCGTTGGCAGGGGGCGTTTGGTGGCGCTTGACAGCGCGCGGTGCCTGACGGTAAACTTCGAGCGTGCAACAGGAGAACACACAATCCACTGTCTTTAAGGGTAGGCAGATCGAGCGCCGCGCGGCAGCCTTTCTCGAACACCAAGGCTATCGGCTGATCGCGACTAATTTCCGCACCCGCTGGGGCGAGATCGACCTGATTGCCTGCGAGAACGCCTGCCTGGTGTTCGTCGAGGTCAAAGGCCGCAGCACGCTGCGCTTCGGCTCACCAGAAGAGGCCATTACCGCCAAAAAGCGCCGGCGCCTGACGAAGACCGCGAGCGGCTACCTGCAGCAACATCCTTGGCCGGGCCCCGTTCGCTTCGACGTGGTCGTGCTGGACCGCGGCCGCTTTCGCCTGCACCGCAACGCGTGGGAGGAGCAATGAGGCTAGACCTCCGGATGTTCGTAGGGGCTCCATGCATGGAGCCCGCGGGCGCGATGGATCGCGCCCCTACTGACAGAACAGGGGGCTCATGTACGCGCGGGCGCTGAGCGGCACGCGCATCGGCATCGAAGGCAGCCTGGTCGAGGTGCAGTGCGACCTGGCCCGCGGGCTCCCCGCCTTCTACATGGTGGGACTGCCCGAAAAGGAAGTCCAGGAAAGCCGCGAGCGCATCCGCAGCGCCATCACCAATGCAGGCTTCACCTACCCGCAAGGGCGCGTGACGATCAACCTGGCCCCGGCCGACGTGAAGAAAGAGGGCGTGGGCTTGGACTTGCCCGTGGCCGCCAGCATCCTGGCCGCCAGCGGGCAGTTGCCCCAGGAATCGCTGGATCAAGTGGTGCTGCTGGGCGAGCTCTCTTTGGATGGGTCGCTGCGGCGCGTACGCGGAGCCCTGCCGGTGGTGCTTGCCGCGCACGAAGCCGGGATAGGTCAGATCATCGTGCCGGAGGGCAACGCCTATGAGGCGGCGGTGGTCGGCCCGGTGAAGGTCTATCCCGTGCAGCACCTGGCCCAGGCGTGCGAAGTGCTCACCCACAACCCAAAGCCCACCCCTTTTTTCTTTGACCACCAGCGCTTTTTTCAGGAGCAAAAGCGCCAGCACACGTTGGACTTCAGCGAGGTCCGAGGCCAGGAGCAGGCCAAGCGAGCGCTCGAGATCGCGGCGGCGGGCGGGCACAACCTGCTGCTGGTCGGTCCGCCGGGCTGCGGTAAGAGCATGCTGGCCAAGCGCCTGCCCGGCATCCTGCCCGAGCTTGAATTTGCCGAAGCGCTCGAGGTCACCAAGGTCTACAGCATCCTGGGCCTGCTGCCGGCGGACCAACCGCTAATTTCGCAGCGGCCGGTGCGCGCGCCGCACCACACGATTTCCTACGCGGGGATGGTGGGCGGAGGCCATGGACTGCCTCGACCGGGGGAGATCAGCCTGGCCCATCACGGGGTGCTGTTCCTGGATGAGCTGCCGGAGTTCGACCGCGCCGTGCTGGAAACGCTGCGCCAACCTCTGGAGGATTACGCGATTACCCTGTCGCGCGCGGTGACCTCGGTGCGCTACCCGGCCAACTTCACCCTGGTGGCCGCGATGAACCCCTGCCCTTGCGGCTACTGGAAACAGCCGCTATCCCCCTGTCGTTGCAGCGCGGCGGACCTGCAGCGCTACCAAAAGCGCATCTCCGGCCCGCTGTTGGATCGCATTGACCTGTTCGTCGAGGTGCAGCGCCTGGGCAAGGAGGAGCTGTTGGACAAGCCCCACGGCGAGCCTTCCGAGGCCATCCGCCGGCGCGTGGCCCAGGCGCGCGGGCTGCAGCGCAGGCGGCTGCAGGGCGGCAACGCCTTCTGCAACGCGCAGATGGACGTCAAGGCCCTGGAGCGCTGCTGCGCGCTGGACGGGGAGGAACGCCGCCTGCTCGAGCGGGCCGTGGACCACTTCGGCCTGAGCGCGCGGGCGGTCCACCGCGTGCTCAAGGTGGCGCGCACCATCGCCGATTTGCAGGAAAGCGAATCCCTGTGCCCAACCCACCTGGCCGAAGCGCTGCAGTACCGCCCCAGCGGGCGCCAATTCGAACGATAAAGCTCAGCACCTTGAGAGCCGCCCGTCGTGCCCGTATCCTATGTGGGCATGAGCGCTTCGGCGCAAAAACGATGTAGGGGGCAAATCCGATTCTCAAAGCTGCCGCACGCCTGGTCCCTTGGGTCAAGAATCGGCGGCTTTGACGCTTAAAGCAGATATGCATACACAGGTTCAGTCGTCCCGATGGTCCAACAGCAAAGGAGGACTCATTTTGAATGCAGCGAAAGCCATCGTGATCTTCGCCTTCGTCGTGGGGGCGCACTTGACCGTGACGGGGGCAGCTCAAACCGGCCAATCGTTCACCGTCAAGGACGTGGTGGTCGAAGGGTTGAAGGAAGTGGCGTTGGTGCCGGTGATGGATCAATTGACCTTCAAGGTGGGTGACACGGTCACGCTGGACGACGTGCGGGCCAGCGCCCAGCGGATTTTCGACATGGGGTTGTTCAAGCGGGTGGACCCCCAACCGCGCGAGGAGAGCGACGGCGTGGTGATCGTTTTCCAACTGGAGGAAAACCCGGTCCTGCAGGCGATCGAGGTCAGTGGGAACCGGCAGTACGAGACCAAGCTGGGGCTGTTTGACATCAAGATCCCCTTTTACTGGGAGATCATCAAGTCCGATCGAGTCATCGAGATCCTGCGGGAGAACAACGTCCTGCCCTATCAAATCGTCAACCGCAACGACGTGATGAAGGCCATCGAGGCCATCAGCAAGGTGTACCAGGAAAAGGGTTATACCCTGTTCAAGGTGGACGTGGAACAGGTGGTCAACTCCATCGTGCGCGGCGACGTGTTGCGCATCCCGATCGTGGAATACCTGATCGAGGAGATGCGGATCGAGGGGCTTGAGGGGG
>DATCIV010000306.1:0-5448 GCA_036507575.1 Candidatus Bipolaricaulota bacterium
GGCAAGCCATGGAGCTTGACGGTGGAGGGTTTGGTGGCCCAGCCCTGTTCATGGACGTTGGAGGAGCTGCGGGCCATGCCGCAGCTGGAACGCGTCATCGACATCCACTGCGTCACGCGCTGGTCCAAGCCGGGCGCGCGCTTTGCGGGCGTGGCGCTTGGCGCGTTGCTTGAGGCGTGTCGTCCGTTGCCGCAAGCCAGGTTTTTGTCGTTTGTGGCCCGCAGCAGCCGAGGGCACAGCACCTCGCTGCCGTTGCAGGATGCGCTCCAGCTCGACGTGCTGGTCGCGCTGGAGTATGAAGGCCAACCTTTGTCGTCAGAGCACGGCGGCCCGCTGCGCACGGTGGTGCCGCAGCGCTACTTTTACAAAAGCCTCAAGTGGCTGGAGCGCATCCAGGTCTTGTCCGAGGACCGGCTGGGGTACTGGGAGCGCGAGGCCGGGTATCACAACGCGGCCGATCCGTGGCGGGAGCAACGCTACATCGTGCCCGACATCGACAACGTCCAGCACCGCAGGCTGCTGCAAAAGCGGGATTTTTCCGGGCAGGATCTGCTGGGGGTGCAGGCTCAGGGGCGGGACCTGTCCGGCTTGAACGCACGGAGGGCAAGGCTGCGCGACGCTCATTTTGAGGAAGCCATCTTGCAAAAGGCGTGCTTTGACGAAGCCAATCTCTCCAACGCCCATCTCAACGGGGCCGACCTCGACGGTGCCAGCTTCAAAGGCGCGGACTGCGAGGGAGCCGACTTTCGCGGCGCGCGGCTGCACGGGGCGGACTTCAGCGGAGCCTCATTGTTTGGGGCCACCTTCACCCCGGAAACGCCCGACGATGCGGACCAACGTTCGGCCGGCCTGGACGGCAGCACGCGCATCGAGCCGCACGCGCTCGAGCAGTTGACGCCGGTGCAGCAGGCCTTCGTGCGCCGCGCGCTGGGCCTATGATGCGTATGCTCCTTACCCGCGCAGTGCCACAATCCCATCTGCCACCCTTGCGTTAGACACCGGTCACCTCGACGGCGAACGAACCCCAAAGGCCAAGTCCACGGTCGTCCTTCTCTCAACGGAAGCGAGGCGTTAATAAGGAACAGACGTTGCGCTTGAAGGCATGAGACGGGTCGGGGGCGCCGCGCCTGGAACGCCACCAAAAGGGAGAGGGTGAGTGATGCATGGGATCGGTCAGCATGGCCAATTCGCTCAAGGGCATGCGATCGTCACGCAACTCCCTTTCCGCGCCGGCTGCGCCGAATGTGGCTGTGCTTGCCGTGGTGCTGGGGTTGGTGGTGTTGGGGCTGGTCATGATCTACAGCGCAAGCTACGCCCGAGCTTACGAACAGAGCGGCGATTCCAATTATTACCTCAAGCGCCAGTTGTTCGCCGCCATGCTGGGGTTCCCGTTGTTGCTGGTGTGCGCGCGCTTGGACTATCGGCGCTGGATGACGGTCGACGGGTTGTTCCTGGCCATGTGTGTGGCGCTGCTGATCGCCACGCTGATCCCGGGCGTGGCAGTGGGGTATTTGTGGATGCGGCTGGGGCCGTTCAACTTCCAGCCCACCGAATTCCTGAAACTGGCCCTCATCGTGTACCTGGCCGCTTCGTTGACCCGCCGCCAGGAGCGCGTGCGCGAGTTTTCGCAAGGGCTTTGGCCGCACTTGACGGTGATGGGCGCGATCACGCTGTTGACCATCAAGCAGCCGGACTTCGGCATGGCCATGATGTTCGTCTCGATCACCTATTGCTTGCTGTTTGTAGGGGGCGCTGCGCTCAAGCATCTGGGCGCAACCTTGCTTGCCGCTATGCCGCCTTTGGCGTTGCTGATGGTGGCGGCGCCCTACCGTCTGGCGCGGCTGTTTTCGTTTTTGGATCCGTTCGCCGACGCACAGCAGGGCGGTTATCAAATCATTCAATCGCTGGTGTCGCTGGGGTCGGGCGGGCTGTGGGGGCGCGGGCTGGGCGCGGGCGTGGAGAAGCTGGGGTATTTGCCGGCGGCGCACACCGATTTCATCTTCTCGGTGCTGGGCGAGGAGTTGGGGTTGTGGGGCACCGGGCTGGTGCTGGCCGGCTTCGTCTGCCTGGGGTGGCTGGGGGTGCGGGTGGCGCTGAACGCGCCGGATCGCTTCGGCATGCTGCTGGCCGCGGGGGTCACCTTCAGCTTGTGCTTTCAAGCGTTCCTCAACCTGGGGGTCGCCGTGGGCGCGTTGCCGGTGACGGGCTTGACGCTGCCGTTCGTCAGCTACGGCGGCTCGTCGCTGTTGGTGTCCCTGGCCATGGTGGGGGTTTTGCTGAGCGTTTCGCGGGGGAGTGGGCATGACCAACGTGCTGGTCTGCGGCGGCGGTAGCGGCGGGCACGTCTACCCGGCGCTGGCGTTGTTGCAGGCGCTTGGCGCGCATCCGTCGGTGAAGCAGGTGGGCTTTGTCGGCACGCGACGCCCCTTGGAAAGGCGGCTCTTCCAAGGTCGCGGCGACCCGGGTCGCGGCAACCAAGGTTGCGACGAGATCGCACACTTTTCCATCCAGACCGGGCACTTCCGCGGCGGGCCGTGGCACAACCTCACCTCCGCCGTCGCCTGCGGCGTCGGGCTGTTCCAGTCGCTGCGCATCCTTCAGCGCTTCAAGCCGGGCGTCATCCTGGGCACGGGGGGGTATTCCTCCGTTCCGGTGTTGGCCGCCGGCTTGGCCATGGGCATCCCCACCATGACCTTCGAGCCCAACGCGCTGATGGGCTTGGCAAACCGGGTGCTTGCTCCCTACGTGGATCGCCTCTTTTACAGCGACCCGTCTGCCGTGGAGGAGATCGGCATGGAGAACGCCGTCCAAAGCGGCGTGCCGCTGCGCCAGCAGCTATGGCAGACGCAACGGCATCCCGCCTTGTACCGACGCTGGGGCCTGGACCCCGGGCGAAAGACGCTGCTGGCGTTGGGGGGCTCGCTGGGCGCCCAGGCGCTGCAGCGGTTGGCCGTATCTGTGGGTCGGGCGCTTGGCGACGACTGCCAAATTCTGATCTCTCTGGGCCTGAACCATCAGGAGTTGCTGCCCAGCATGAAGGCGCTTGCGGCAGGGTGTCCGCGCCTTCACGTGGTTCCCTACATCGACCGCATGGACGAGGCGCTTGCGCTTGCCGACGCGGCCGTGTGCCGCGCGGGGGCGGTCACGCTGGCGGAGCTGTCGGCCTGCGGCGTGCCGGCGCTGGTGGTTCCGTGGGAGGGAGCCGCCGACGCTCATCAATTGCACAACGCCATGCGCTTTGCCCAGAGCGGGGCGGGGATGGTGCTTCGCGAGTCCGAATTGAACACAGACGCTGCGCTTGAGGCGCTGACGCGCCTGCTGGCCCCGGGCCAGTTGTCCTCGATGCACTGCATCAGCTTTGCCTTCGGCAGCCTGCACCGCAAAGCGTGCGCCCGCATCCTAAAGGAGGTCGAACCTTATCTCGATGGAAAAGTATCATTTTATCGGCATTGGCGGCGACGGCATGAGCGCCTTGGCCAAGGTGTTCTGGCAGCAACGCCGCCTGCTGCAAGGGTCCAACATTGAATCAAACGGCCGCACGGCGGAGCTGAGCCGATTGGGGGTGCCGGTGGCCGTGGGCCACGCCCCCGGGCATCTCAACGACGCAAGCACCGTGGTCTACTCATCGGCCATCCCTCAAGACAACGTCGAGATGCGGGAGGCCAGGCGGCGGGGGTTGCAGATTCACCACCGCCAGCAGGCGCTCGCCCAGCTGGCCAACGCGCAGCGCACCCTCGGCGTGGCCGGCACCCACGGCAAGACCACCACCGCCGTCATGGTGGCGACCCTGCTCAAGGAAGCGGGGCGCGATCCGTCCTACCTGCTCGGCGCAGGCTGCGCCAACCTGCGCGGCCACGCGCACTGGGGGCAGAGCGGCCTGCTGGTGCTGGAAGTGGACGAAAGCGATGGGCGATTCCTGGGGCTGTACCCGGAGTTGGCGGTGGTGACCAACATCGGGCTTGACCATTTGAACCACTACCGCGATCAGAAAGAGATCTTCGAGAGCTTCAAGCAGTACGTGGCGCAGAGCCGGCAGGCGGTGCTGTGCCTGGATGACGCCCAGTGCCGGCTGTTGCACGAGGCGTTCCCCCGCGCGCTGACGTATGGCACAAGCTCGCCGGCGGATCTGGTGGCCGAGCAGGTGGTCCAGGAGGATTTTAAAACGCGGTTTTCCCTGCGCTTTCGCGGCAGGTATTTGGGGGAGGTGCACTTGCCGCTCCCCGGCATGCATAACGTGCACAACGCCATGGCCGCGCTGCTGGCGGGATGGCACATGGGCCTGGACTTTGAAACGATGATGCCCTTGGTCGCTCGCTTTCAACTGCCCGAGCGGCGCTTTGAAGTCCTGGCCAAGAACGGCATCATGATTGTGGACGATTACGCCCACCTCCCCGAACAAATCGAGGTCAACCTGCGGGCCATCCGCTCCAATTGGAAGCAAGGCCGCATCATCGCCCTGTTCCAGCCCCATCGCTTCAGCCGCGTGCAGTACCTGGGGGAGCGCTTTGGGCCCGCTTTTGCCGAAGCCGACCTGGTGGGGGTGACGGACATCTACCCGGCGTTTGAATCCCCGCTGCCCGGCGTGGGCCCTCAGCCCATCGTGGCGGCAGTGGCCATGCACGCGCCCCAGGTGCGCTATTTGCCGCGCCACGAAGACGTGAGCGACTTCCTCAAGCAGGTGGTCCGGCCCGGTGATTTTGTGATCGGTTTTGGCGCGGGGGACCTGTGGCGGTGTTTGCAGCGCTTTGCCGCGCCGCTGCCCTGCCGCCTGAAACCGGCTTCGTGAAGGAGTTTCAATGCTGTGCCTCACGCAACGTCCGCCCGCGCTGGAGGGCGAAATCCTGCAACAGGAGCCTTTGGCTCCGTACACCTCGCTGCGCATCGGGGGCCCGGCGCAGTATTTGATCAAACCCGCCGGCGTCGAGGACGTGCAGAGGGCGCTTGCCTTTGCCCAAGAGCGGGGCATGCCGTGGCGCGTGCTTGGCAACGGCACCAACACCCTGTTTGACGACGCGGGCTACCGCGGCGTGGTGCTGCACCTGGGGCCGGGCACGCGCTTGAACCGCATGGCTCTGCAGGGGGATCGGCTGTGGGTGCAGGGCGGGGCCAGCCTGGCGGCGGCGCGCCACTGGTGCGAATTGCACGGCCACCGCGCGATGGATTTTCTCATCGGCATCCCCGGAACGGTGGGCGGGGCGCTTGCGATGAATGCGGGAATCCCCGAAGCCGCCATCGGCAGCGTGGTGGAGTCGGTGACCGTGATGGACGTCTGGGGAAAGGTGCGCCAATTGACGGCCGCGGAGTGCGCGTTTGCTTATCGTTCCAGTTGCATCCGCCGCGACGGGCTCATCGTGCTGGGGGCTCGATTGCGCTTGGATTCGGCGGCTGCGTGGGACAAGGTCAAGCTGTTGGAGCGGCGCAAGCGCCAGCCGGTGGGCCGGTCCCCCG
>DATCIV010000307.1:0-2946 GCA_036507575.1 Candidatus Bipolaricaulota bacterium
CGGAGTACGACAAGCTGAAGCTCTTGTTGATCACGGGGAAGTCGGGCACGATGTTGTCCTGCACGGCGAACAACAGCGCAGGCCAGTTGTGCGTCGAGGGGTCCGTGACCTTGCAGCGTTCGATGCGCCCTTGGGCGTCCGTTTTGACCCAGCAATAGGCTTCCCCGCGCCAGCTTTCCACGTAACCCAACGCGCAGGCGTCTCGAACTGGAAGAGGCAACGTCACCTGCGTCGGGCCGGCGGGCAGGTCCTGCAACGCTTGCAGGATAAGCTTGGTCGATTCATCCGCCTCAAGCGTCCGCAGTCGCGCGCGCGCAAGCACGTCCCCCTCCAGGAGCACGGGCACGTCGAAATCCAAGCGGCCATAGGCCGCGTGGGGGTGATCCCGGCGCGCATCGCGCTTGACGCCGGAGGCCCGGCCGGCGAGCCCCAAGATCCCCAAATCCCTCGCGCTCTCCGGCGACAAGCGTCCCGTGGTCTCAAAACGGTCCATGACCGAGGCGCTGCCGACCAGCAATTCCCAAAGCTTTTTCAACTCCTCGTTCACCTGCACTACGGTGAGTTCGATGTCCTTGCGCACGCGGTCGCTTGCGTCCATCCGCACCCCACCCAAGGCCGCCGCACTGCGCAACAAGCGGCTGCCGGTCCAGCGCTCGTTCAAGCCGAGCAAGCGCTCGCGCAGGGCGGTTGCCCGCGCGTAGCTGATCCCGAAAGCCACGTCGTTGGCCAGTGCGCCCAGATCGCCAAGGTGGTTGTGCAACCGCTCCAGCTCCAGCAACACGACGCGCAGCGCCTTGGCGCGCTCAGGGATCTCCACGGCGCACATGCGCTCGACGGATTGGCAGAATGCAGTGGCGTGGGCAAAGGTCGCGTCCCCTGAAACGCGCTCGAGCAACAGCAGAACGCGCTCGGGGGGCAGGCCTTCCGCTCGTTTTTCCGTGCCCTTATGGGCGTAAAACAGCCGTGCGACCAGGTTCACGATGGGCTCGCCGGCCACGCTGAAGCGAAAGTGGCCTGGCTCGATCACGCCCGCATGCACCGGGCCCACGGGGATTTCGAACACGCCTTCCCCTTCCACTTCGCGCAGCTCGAAATCGCCGTCCGCCCACGGCACGTCGGCATCCAGCGGAAAATCTTTCCGCAAGGGATAAAGCCCTTCGGGCCAGTTGCCGTGCAGCGCCCAACGGCGCGGGTTGGGATGGCCAATCGCCTTCAAGCCAAACAGGTCCTGCACCTCGCGCTCCATCCAGTTGGCCCCGTGGAAGGTCGGCGTGATGGAGGGGAAGTGCAATTCATGGCCTCTCACGGGCACCTTGAGGATGAGGAACTGGTCCTTGGGAGCCAGCGAGAAGACGAGGTTCACGAAGAAGGCGCCCTCGGCGTGCCGCGCGTCCTGCCCGAACAGCTTGACCAGGAACGCCCCGCGCTCCTTGAGCACCTGGTACAGGGTGTTCAGGCTTTCATGAGCCTGCGCCTTCAGCGTCCAGTAGAGCTCGTTGAGCTGAGCGTGCTCGCGCTCGATCAGCGGCTTGGCCACGGACCGGATGTTTTCCAAAATCATGGCTTAATCATCTCCAGCACTTGGTCGAGCAACGCGCGCAGCGGTTCGGGCAAATACAGCCCAAAGATCAGCAACAGGCCAGCCAGCGCAAGCAACGGCCCCCAAGTCCACGACGGCTCGCGCACCAGGTCGTCTCGTCCCTTGCCCAACACCATCGGCGCCGCGGCGTGGAGGAACCCGACAAACGCAAGGGCCGTCCACCCGATCAGCAGGCCGCCGGCCCACGCGTGGTTCGAGGCAAAGCCGGCGCTGAGGATGGAAAACTTGCTCATGAACACGCCAAAGGGCGGAACGCCGATGATGCTGATCACGCCGGCGAAAAAGGCGATCGCCACCCAGGGCGTGCTGCGCAGCGCGCCGGTGACGTCGGCGATGCGCTTGCTGCCGAAGCGCAAGTAGAGAAACCCCGATGACAGGAACAAGAGCGCCTTGCTCAGCGCGTGGTACAGCAAATGCAACAAAGCGCCGAAGGCGGCTGCTTTGGCGTTGAAGCCGAACCCCACGGCCACCAACCCCATGTTCTCGACGCTGGAGTACGCCAGCAAGCGCTTGTAATCCTCCTGCACCAGGATGAACAGCGCGCCCAGCCCCAAAGTCAACAGCCCGAAGGCAAGCAACAGGCTCGAGGAAAACCCTCCCAAACCGGCCTCCACCAGGATCAAGTGGAAGCGCAGCAGGGCATAGAACGCGCAGTTGAGCAGCACCCCGGAGAGCAGGGCGCTGATGGGGGCGGGCGCCTGGCTGTGGGCGTCGGGCAACCAGGTGTGCATGGGGGCCAGGCCCATCTTCGTGCCGTAGCCGATCAGGACCAGGGCGAACGCAAGCTTGAGCACGCCGGGGTCCAGCTGCGACGCCTGCTGCACCAAGGTCACCCAGCTGAGCAACCCGCCTTCCTCCCCCAATCCGGTCAGCGAAGAGAAATACACCAACAGCGTGCCAAACAGCGCCAGCGCGATGCCCACGAAGCTCAGGATCACGTACTTCCAGGCCGCCTCCAGCGCGCGCTTTTCGTTGTAGAAAGCGACCAGGAAGGCGGTGGAGAGCGTGGTCGCCTCCACGAATACCCACATCAGGCCCAGGTTATCGCAGACGGCCATCCACAGCATCGTGCCCCAAAACGCGTGGAACAGCGCGTAGTACTCCCTGAGCTTGGTCTGAGGAAAAACGCCTTTGCGCCGCTCCTCAGCCAGGTAAGGGACGCTGCTCCAGGCGGCCCATCCCCCGACCGCCACGATGATCAGCAGCAGCCAGGCGCTCAGCGCATCCAGGCGCAACCACTGCTCGATCAGCGTGAGGGGTCCGTTTTCCGCGACGCCCCACACGACCCACAAGGCCAGGCCCACAGTGCCCGCCGCGCCCACGGCATGGACGATGACCAGCAGCCT
>DATCIV010000308.1:0-6988 GCA_036507575.1 Candidatus Bipolaricaulota bacterium
GCTTTCGCTGGGGGCTGGTGGCAGGCATCCAGCCGCCGGATTACCAGATGCGCATGGCCATTTTGCGCGCCAAGGCTCGCGAAAACGGGCTCAACCTGGGCGACTGCGTGTTGGAATTGATCGCTTCGCGGATCCAAGCCAACGTGCGGGCGCTGGAAGGCGCGCTGATCAAGATCACGGCGCACCTGGACCTGTATCCCCAGTTGTCGGTCGAACAACTCGGCGATCTGCTGCCAGCGGAAACGCCACCCGTGACGTTGACGGTGGAGAAGATCAAGGCGCAGGTGGCCGGCTATTACGGCGTTGCCGTGCTGGACATCGAAGGCGAATCGCGGGTCAAAGCCACCGCCCACGCCCGCCAGATGGCCATTTACCTGGCGCGCGAGCACACGGCAAGCTCCTTCCCTGCCCTGGGGCAAGCGTTTGGCGATCGAAACCACAGCACGATCATGCACGCGTACAGCAAAGCCAAGGCGCTTTTGCAAGCGCCGCTGTTTCGCCATGACCTGCAGGAGATTCAAACCCAGTTGCTGGGGCAACGAACCCAAAACGGCGCGTGAGGATCGGCCGCTCTTCATGGCCAGTGGGGTGGCGAGAGTTGTTCAAAACAACGGCAGCAGCAGGGTTCCCAGCCCCAGAAAAATCAAAAAGCTGAACACGTCCACGATCGTGGTGAGCAACGGCCCCGTCATCATGGCCGGATCCCAGCCCAACCGTTTGAGCAGAAAGGGCAGGGTGCCGCCGCAAAGGCTGGCCAGCAGCACGTTCACCCATAGTCCCAGCGTGGTCACGATGCCGAGGTAGAAACTCTGGTGCCATACAAAGGCAACCGTGCCCAGCAACGCTCCCAGGACCAAGCCGTTGAACAAGCCCACGACGATCTCTTTGTGCAACACCCGCCAGAAGTGGTAGAAAGCCACCTCGCCAGTGGCGATGCCGCGGATGGCCACGCTGACCGCCTGGATGCCCACGTTGCCGCCCATGTTGGAGATGGCGGGCATGAAGGTGGCCAGCACCACCACCTGCGCCAATGTGTTTTGGAACAACGTGACCACGAGGACGCCGATTTGGCTGAGCGCGATGTTGATCAGCAGCCAGGGGAGCCGGTTGCGGATTGAGTATGAGACCGGCGACAGCGGACGCTCTTCGCCCTCGATGGCGCTGAACTTGAGGATGTCCTCGCTGTACTCCTCTTCGAGCACATCCAGCACATCGTCCACGGTGACGATGCCCACCAGCCTGTGCTGCGCGTCCACCACGGGCAGCGCGAGCAGGTCTTCCTCCTGAATGACCCTGGCGACCTGCTCTTGGTCGTCCTCGGCGCGCACGAAGAGTATGTCTGCGTTCATGATATCGGCAAGCCGATCGTCATCGTTGGCCAGGATGAGATCGCGCAGGGAAACCACGCCCCGCAGCTGTGCATCCCTGTCGGTGACGTAGATGTAGTAGATCATCTCCGCTTCCTTGGCCTGGGTGCGCAGATAGCGGATGGTTTCCCCCACCGTCCAGTGGGCCTTCACGGATACGAATTCCGGCGTCATCAGCCCGCCTGCCGATTGGGGTGGGTAGGTCAGCAGCTGACGGACTTCCAGGGACTCCGCCGGCTCCATCTCTGCCAGGATCTGGGCGGCCCCTTCGCGACCCAGCTCGCTGATGACGTCGGCGGCGTCGTCCGGATCCATGCGCTCGGCCACGTCGGCGGCTTGGGAAACCTCCAAGCGTTCCATGTGGCGTGCCGCATCTTGCGGGTCCAGCTGCGCCAGGAGATCGGCCACCTGCTGACGGCCCGCGACCTGGAGCAGGAGCAAGAAGGTTGGGTCGTCCAATTGATCGAGCAGGTAGAGGAGCTCGCCTGGGTCAAGCTCGTTCAGAAACTGCGAGCTCAACGCCCGGTTGCCCCCCTGCAGCAGCGCCCGAAGCCCTGAGAGCAAGTCAGCGTGCGTTCGTTGCGACATCGTTCCTCCCTGGCAGCGGCGCGCCGCTCAGTTGGCGTGAAGCCTTAAGGCTCCATGGATCTTGGTTGCGATCCGAGAAGGGACAAGAAAAATGGAGAGGGTCATAAGCCGGATTCTGTGCTCAGCCCAAGGGCCGAGTGAGGATCATCCATCTGGGCGGCCTACCCGCAGGCGCGGCCCGGGGGCGCTTAGGCGAGCCGCCTTCAAACGCCTGCCTATTTGGCCTTGCTCCGGCTGGTTGCACCGTGCCTTCGAACCTTGCGGCCGAAGCGGTGCGCTCTTACCGCACCGTTTCACCCTTACCCGCCCACAAGGGGCAGGCGGTTTACTTTCTGTTGTGCAGCGCACGGATCGCTCCGTCTGAGGTCTGGCCTCAGCAGCCTGCCCTGTGGAGTCCGGACTTTCCTCAACAGGGATGAACCTGTTGCGATCCTCGGACCCTCTCCGTCAACGATTATATCCGCAGTTCGGACAGTACAGCAACGTTTTCCCGCCGGTTCTGCTGCGGTGCAACGGCTTGACGCAACGTGGACAAAACGAGCGCGCCCAGCGCACGAACAACCACATCACCAGCAAGCACGGCAGGAAGATGGTTGCGACGAACACCCAGGGGTTGCCCTGGGACGCCTGCGCCAAGGGAGCGTCGGCTTGGGTCAGCAGTTGGAGCAAGCCCGCGGCCAGCCTTTCCGTGGCTTCTTGAATGTGATTGCGCTGCGTCAGTTGCTCCACCTGCTCGCGCAGCCGCCCGAGCGTTTCGGAGCCAAGCCTTGACTCGAGATCCGCGCTGACCCAGGGCTGAAAGTACCAGCGTCGTTCGCCCTTGAAGAACAAGCCAAAGACCTGGCGCTGCTGTGGCAGGTTCCAGGCCCGCTGAACCTCGATGCCGTAGCGCTCCAAATCGGCGTAAGGGTCTCTCTCGGAGAGCAGGATGATCAGAGAGACCTGATGTTCTTGACTCAACTGGTTGACCAAGGCCTCCAGCGGCTCACGCTGCGCCTTCCCTCCCAAGGCGACGGCGTAGTCGTTGATGGCTCCCATTTGCTGCGGCAGCTCCTGGGCTGCGCCGCTGCAATGACCGGCGATCAGCAGTGCCAATGCCACTAGGGCAGTCCGACACGCGGAAGTTCGCTTGCGAGGGCTGGGGTGTGATGGCAGCATGCGGCGCACGCTTTCCTTCAAGGCAGATAGAGAATGCGCTGGCAATGTTCGCAGTGCACCAGCGAAGTGCCCTGGCGCAGCTCGGCGATCAATTGGCCGCTCAAATGCAATTGACAGCCTCCGCAGTTCTGCCCTTTCATGGGCACCACCGGATCGCGGAAGCGCGCCCGCAGGCGCTCATAGGCGCTTTGCAGGTAATCGGGCAGGTTGCACCACAAGGAGGCTCGTTCGGCCTGCGCTTGGCTCAAGGCCTGCTGCTGAGCGCCGGCGGCTTGGGCGATGAGGCCCAGTTCGCCTTCCATCTGCGTTTTTCGTTTGGCATGGACCTCATCCTTTTGTTTGAGCTCGGCGGTCAGCGCCTCGATCTCATTGAGCACGGCGATGGCTTCCTCCTCGAGCCGCTCGATGTGCCGGTGGCCGTTTTCCAAGCTTTGCTTGATCAGCTCGATTTCCTTGAAACTGACGATGTCATGGGCCAGCTTGCGCTCTTGTTCCCTCAGATGCTCGTCGAGGTGATCCACCTCTTGAGACAGGCGCTTGCCCTCCAGCTTCTTGACGTCAAAGGCGTCGTGGAGTTGCTGATGATGGTTTGCCGCTTGCTTGAGTTGTTGCTGCACTTGCTCGCTTCGTTGGTGGTGGTGGGTGAGTTTGCGCTCGGCTTCGAGGATCTCCGTGTCCTTGTGCTGCAAGGTTAGCAGGGCTTGAAGCTCGGCGAGCATGAAGGCTCCTTACGGTGCGAGGATGCAATGGGCTCTTTCACCTGCATCAAGCCATTGTAGGATAGCCGATTTCGATGCGCAAGCGCGTTTGGCCTTCGGGCGGCGCAGGGCGCTCGCTTGCTGCCGGTCGCTCTTGTGGGGGAGGATGGGGGCCGGTATCTTTTAAGCTTGCCAACTTCAAATCTTCCCGCGGGAGGCTCGATGAAAGCTTCAGTGATTAGAGACGCAAAGCTGGCAGCCAAAGGTCGCCAGAAGATCAACTGGGTGCAGCCGCGCATGCAGGTGCTGAACGAAATCCGCAAGCGCTTCAGCAAAGAAAAGCCATTCAAGGGACTGACCCTGGGCGTCTGCGTGCACTTGGAAGCCAAGACGGCCTACCTGGCGATGGTGCTGCGCGACGGCGGGGCCAAGGTGGCCGTCAGCGGGTCCAACCCGCTGAGCACCCAGGACGAGGTGGCCGCTGCCCTGGCAGCCGAGAAGGACATCCGCGTGTACTCCTGGCACGGGGCCAGCGAAACGGAGATGGAGCGGTTCTATCACCTGGTTCTGGACGCAAGGCCTCAGGTCCTGGTGGATGACGGAGCCGACCTGGTGAAGCTGCTGCACACCAGTCGCACGGACGTCGCGCGCGGCGTGTGGGGCGGTGCAGAAGAAACGACCACCGGCATCGTGCGCCTGCGTGCGCTGGCCAAGTCGGGCGCGCTCAAATTTCCTATGTTCGCCGTCAACGACGCCAGGATGAAGCACCTGTTCGACAACCGATATGGCACCGGCCAGGCCACCTGGGACGGCATCATGCGCAACACCAACCTCACGGTGGCGGGCAGCACGGTGGTCGTGTGCGGGTATGGCTGGTGCAGCCGCGGCATCGCCCGTTGCGCCCAGGGGCTGGGGGGCAGGGTCATCGTCACCGAGGTGGACCCGGTCAAGGCCATCGAGGCGGTCATGGATGGCTTCGCCGTCATGCCCATCGAGGAGGCGGCCGCGCACGGCGACTTCTTCGTGACCTCCACGGGCAACATCGACGTGATCACGCGAAAGGCGATGCGACGCATGAAGGATGGGGCGATTCTGGCCAACGCAGGCCACTTCGACGTCGAGGTCTCCAAGCCGGACCTGCGGTTTCTGAGCGAGAAGGTCACGCGCGTGCGGTCCAACGTGGACGAGTACCTCTGCAAGGACGGGCGGCGTCTGTACTTGCTGTGCGAGGGGCGGCTGGTGAACATCGCCGGGGCCGACGGCCATCCGGTGGAAATCATGGACACGAGCTTCGCGGTGCAGGCGCTTGCCGCGGAGCACGTCTGCAAGCAGAAAGGCAAACTCAAGCCCGGCTTGTACGCGGTTCCCGATGACATCGACGAGTCCATCGCGCGGATGAAGCTCGCCGCACTCGGGGTTTCCATTGACGCGCTGACCCGCCAGCAGCGGCGCTATCTTGAAACCTGGCGCTAAATCGGGTACAATGGAAGTTCTCTATTTAGCCATCGAAACAAGCGTTAAGACGATCCCTATACCAGAGACGGAGGCAGATGCATGGCGACCGGTAGCAAATCCAGCAAGAAAGCACAAGTGCTCCACGGAGTGGGGCGACGCAAGACCTCGGTGGCCCGGGTGTTCTTGAAGGCCGGCGACGGCAAGGTGACGGCCAACGGCAAGCCCCTGGAGCAGTTCTTCACGGCTGACCCCTTTTTCAAGGAGCGCATGAACGAAAAAGTGTTCAAGCCCTTCCAGGTGACGGGCACGATGAACCGCTTCGACGTCCACGCCAACCTGAGCGGCGGCGGCGTCACGGGGCAGATGGATGCGTTGCGCATGGGCATTGCGCGTGCGCTCCTGCTGGTTGACCCTGAGTTCCGCCCGGTGCTGCGCAAGGAAGGGCTGTTGACGCGCGATTCGCGCATGGTGGAGCGCAAGAAGGTCGGCCTCAAGAAGGCCCGCCGCAGCGAGCAGTACTCCAAGCGCTAAGCGAATAAGGAGATCCTGAAATGAAGCCGGGCATTCATCCCGAACTAAAGGTCATCAAAGCCCACTGCGGCTGCGGCCACGAATTTCAAACGCTGTCCACCGCCGACGAGATCCGGGTGGATATTTGCTCCAACTGCCACCCCTTCTTCACGGGTGAGGAACGGATGCTGGACACGGAAGGGCGCGTGCAGCGCTTCGAGCGCCGTTATGGGAAAGCTGGGAAAGCGAAGAAGTGAAGTATCCCACCCACGCCGTCCACGCCGGGCAGGAGCCTGACCCCTCCACCGGAGCGGTCACGCCGCCGGTTTACCTTACTTCCACGTTTGCGCAGGAAACCCCAGGCGTCCACAAGGGATTCGAGTATTCGCGCACCGACAACCCCACCCGTCGTCGCCTGGAATCCGCGCTTGCGGCGCTGGACGAGGGCAAGCATGCCCTGGCCTTTGCCTCAGGCAACGCCGCCGCCGACACGCTGCTCAAGCTGCTTGCGCCCGGTGACCACGTAATTGCCGGCAGCGATCTCTACGGCGGGACCTACCGGCTGTTCGAACGCGTGTGGCGCCCGTACGGCCTGGAGTTCACCTACGTGAATCCTGCCGACACAGCCGCCTTCAAGCCCCAGAAGAACACGCGCATGATCTGGGTGGAAACCCCCACCAACCCCCTGATGCAGATCACGGACATCGCCGCAGTTGCCCGGCAAAAGGGCAACGCCTTGCTGGTGGTGGACAACACCTTTGCTTCTTCCTACCTGCAGCAGCCGCTGAAGCTGGGCGCGGACGCCGTGGTCTACAGCAGCACGAAATACTTGGGCGGACACAGCGACATCGTGGGCGGGGCGGTTGTGACTTCGAACCAGGAAGCATACGAGCGTCTCAAGTTCCTGCAAAATGCGGTGGGTGCGGTGCCCTCCCCGTTCGATTGCTGGCTGTTGCACCGCAGCTTGAAGACCCTTCACCTGCGCATGGAAGCCCACTCCAGCAACGGGGAGAAGGTGGCGGATTTCCTCAAAACTCATCCCAAGGTAGAGCGGGTCTACTACCCCGGCCTCAAGGAGCATCCTGGGCATGCAATCGCCAAGCAGCAGATGCGCCGCTTTGGCGGGATGGTGAGCTTTGAGCTCAAGGGAAACCTGAACGCCTTCGTGCAGCGCCTGAAGCTGTTCACCCTGGCCGAGAGCCTGGGCGCGGT
>DATCIV010000309.1:0-5805 GCA_036507575.1 Candidatus Bipolaricaulota bacterium
CTCGAGACGGGTTTTCCTGAAAGGGTTGGCAGCCGGCGCCTGCCTGCTGAACGCGGGCCGGCGCGCCGCGGCGCAGACGTCGCTGCGGCTGAGCCTTCCCCCCCTGCAGGACGTGCTGCCTTTGGGCTTTGCCCACAATGAAGGGTTGTTCGAGGCCGCCGGCCTTGCGGTCGAGCTGATCGGCGTCAGCAGCCATCGCGAGCGCAGCTCCGCGCTGCTGTCCAACAACCTCGACGGCGTGGTCAGCGACGTGAGCACGCTGCTGTTTGAGCGCGGCAATGCGGAAGCCGACATCGTCATCACCAGCACCGCCTTTGACATCATCGACGACACGCGGCAAGTGGCGCTGCTGGCCAGCGGCTTCTTCAACGTAAGCGATTTGGACGCCCTCTTCAAGCGCATCAACGACCGCGCCGCGAACAAGATCACCGTCAGCCGCCGCACCGACTTCGAGCTCATCACCGACGAGCTGTTGACCTCGCTGGGGATCGCGTTGGACCCGGACTTGTACTACACGGACACCGACGATTTGATCAACGCGGCCACGCTGCTGGTGGGCGGCAGCGTGCTTTCGGCCGTCCTGCCGGAGCCGCTTGCCGCACTCACCGAGCAAAACGAGCTCATCGAGGAACAGTTCCTGTCCAAAGCGGTCTCCGATTTCAAGAACATCCCCATGCCGCCCAGCGTGGTGGTCTTCCGCCGCGAGGTGATCGAGGATCGTCAGGCCGAGGTAGAGTTGTTCTATCAGGTGTACCGTCAAGCCGTGGAGGAGATCAACGCGGCCTCCAAGGACGCGGTGCGCGAGACCGCCATCCTCAACACCCTCGAGCTGTTCCTCCCCGGCCTGTCGCGCAGCGAACTGCCCCAGGACTTCGGGAACGATTACAAGATCCCGGCCTTTCCGCAGCCCCGCGCCCTGCTCGAGGGTGAGTTCAACCGAGTGCTCGCCTGGACCCGGCAGAAGGGGTACTTGCAGGGCCAGGTTGACTTCAACGCCTCGGTCGACTTCCGCTTCATCCCCGCAGCATGAGCCACGGCGGCGGCCACCTCCGATTCGAGCAGGTCAAGCTCGCCTACGGCATAGGTCCGCGGGAAACGGTGGTGATGGAGTCCTTCAACCTGAGCGTCTCCGCCGGCGAAAGCGTGGCGCTGGTCGGTCCCTCCGGCTGCGGCAAAACCAGCGTGCTGTACGCCTTGTGCGGGCTGTTGAAGCCTCGCAGCGGTTCGATCACCATTGGAGATGCTCCGGTGGAAAAGCCGCGGCGCGACGTGGCCCTCATCCTGCAGGATGCGGGATTGTTGCCCTGGAAGACCGTCTGGGCCAACGCAAGCCTGGGGCTGCAGCTGGCGGGCGAATCCACACAACCGGTCAGATCGAAACTGGAAGAGCTGCACATCGAAGAGCTGGCCCAGCGTTACCCCAGCGAGCTGTCCGGCGGCCAGCGCCAGCGGGTGGGCATCGCGCGCGCCTTGGCAAGCGACCCGCGCATCCTGCTGATGGACGAGCCCCTGGCCAGCCTCGACGCTTTCACCCGGGAGCGCATCCAGGAGCTGTTCCTGGAGCTGTGGCTCAAGCGCAAGCACACCCAGCTGTTGGTCACCCACAACCTGGAGGAAGCGGTGTTCCTGGGCCAGCGGGTGGTGGTCTTGTCGGACAAGCCGGCCAAGATTCTTGAGGAAATCGAAAACCCCCGCGCGGGCAGTCCCGATTGGCGCTACAGCGACGGCTTTTACGACCAGGTACAGGTGTTGCGCAAGGTGCTGTCGTGAGGCGCACAAAACTCAACTTACTGCTCTACTTGATAAGCGTCGGTTTCTTTTCCCTGCTACGGTGGATTTGGAAAGCCAAAAAGCGCATTCTGATATACGCACTGAGCGTCGGCGCGCTGCTGCTGCTGTGGTGGCTTGCCAGCCTGACGCTTCCCGTGCTGTTTTCCAACCCGTTGGCGCAAAAGGTCGTTCCCGGACCGGCGGAGGTGCTGTCGGTCTTCGCCCAGGAGTGGCCCCGCATGTGGGAACACATGCTCAACAGCGGGCTGCGGGTGCTGTGGGGGCTGTTGCTGGCCATGGCCATCGCCGTGCCCGCCGGGTTGATGGTCGGTTTCGAGCCCCTGCTCAACCAGATCGTTTCGCCGTTGATTTATCTGACCTACCCCGTGCCCAAGGTGGTGCTGCTGCCGATCCTGTTCGTGCTGTTCAACCTGGAAGACGGCTCGCGCATCGCGCTGATCACGCTGGTGCTGACGTTTCAGATCCTGTTGTCCACCCGCGACGCGGCGCGCAACGTGGCGGCCAACCACGTCCTCAGCGTGCGCAGCGCCGGGGCCAACCGCTGGCAGCTGTACCGGCACGTGGTGCTGCCCGCCAGCCTGCCCTCCATCCTCACCGCCGCCCGGGTGAGCATCGGCCTGGCGTTTGCCGCCCTGTACCTCGCCGAAACCTTCGTCAAGCCGCGCTACGGCATCGGCAAGTATTTGAACGAAGCCTATTCGCTCAACGGCTACACCCGCATGATGGCCGGCATCCTGGCCATGGGCTTGTTGGGCTTCATCTTCTACATTGCGTTGAACGCGCTGGAGCGCGTGCTCTGCCGCTGGAAGTTTCGAGGCGGATGAGCAAAGCGACCTTGGCACGGCTTCTGACCCCTTCTACAATGTATCCATGTTCGACGCGCTGATGGTGGTAACCCACGAGCACAAGGCAAGCGCGCGCCACGCGGCCGCCCAAGTCCAGGCGTGGTGCGAGCGTCAAGGGCTGTGTTTTCTGCTGCTGAACGAAGCCCCCACCGTGCCGTTGCCGGGTCAACAACCTCTGGGCGTCTCACTGGGCGGGGACGGCACGCTGTTGCGCGCCGCTCGCTATCTGACGCCCTTGGACGTCCCGCTGCTGGGGGTGAACCTGGGCAGCCTGGGCTTCATGTCCCCGTTGAACTCCGAGCAGCTGTTCGAAGGGTTGGACCAGATCCTGCAAGGGAACTTCCGGCTTGAAGCGCGGATGCAGATGGAGGCGACCGTGGGGACCCGTTCGTATTGTGCTCTCAACGAGTTCTCGATCCTGCACGCCCGCCCCGATACCTTCACCGAGGTGGAGCTGTATCGCGGCCGGGAGTTCATCGCCTCGTATCCGGGCGACGGCCTGATCCTGGCCACGCCCACCGGCTCCACGGCCTATTCGCTTGCAGCCGGCGGTCCCATCGTTGCGCCCGAGCTGAACGTCCTGCTGGTGACCCCGCTCAACCCGCACAAGCTGGGGTTGCGCCCGCTGGTCCTGTCGAGTGCGGAGCGGTTGACCGTCCAGCTCAATGGGAAAGGCGCGCTGGTAGGGGATGGACGCGTGCTGGAGACGCTGGCGCCGGGCGCGCGCTTCGAAGTAGGGGCCTCGTCCCGCCCGACCCGCCTGATTCGCTTGGAGGGGGCGCCCGATTGGTTCAGCTTGCTGGAGGACAAATTGCACTGGCAGCGGCGCTCGCCCCCCAAAGAATTGAAGGACTGACGCGCACTCATCGGCAGGCGATGGCCCCGCAGTGCGCTTTCAAATAGTCCGCGTCGTTGAAGGGCACCACCCGATCCGCGAAGATCTGCGTGGTTTCGTGCCCCTTGCCCGCCACCAGGACGCAATCGCCCGCTCGAGCGCGCTGCAGCGCACGGCGGATGGCGTGGTCGCGCTCGGGGATCACCTCATAAGAAGCCCTCACCATGCGGAGCCCTTGCTCGATCTGCGATAGGATAGTCTGCGGATCCTCGTGCTTGGGGTTGTCGTGGGTCAACAACGTGTGGTCGGACCAGGTGCCGCTGATCCGGCCCATCAGCGGCCGCTTGAACGGGTCGGATTCCCCGCCGCAGCCGAACACGGTGAGCACGCGCGGGTAGTGATCCTTGAGGAAGCGGATCATCTGCTCCAACGAGTCCGGGGAGTGGGCAAAATCCACGATCACCTCGACCCCTTCCGGGGTGCGCAAGCGCTCGAACCGACCCGGCAGCCCGCGCACGCTTTCCAGCCGCGAGCGGATGCGGTCCACAGGCACGCCCGCGCACACGCCCGCCGCCGTCGCCGCCAACAGGTTGTAGACGTTGAACCGGCCCGGCAGCGCCGATTGCAACGTGAAGCTGCCCGCAGGGGTGTCAACGTCCAGCGTGGATCCGCGGGGATTCAAGCGCACGTTGCGCGCGCGAACCGCGGACTGCGGGGACAGCCCATAGGTGACGGGCGCGGCGGTTTGTCGGATGAGCCGCCGCCCGTAGGCATCGTCGGCGTTGATCACCGCAACTTGCGGATGCAACCGGGTGAACAGCGCGGCTTTGGCCTGGAAATAGTCCTCAAAGCCCGAAAAATCGTCGAAGTGGTCCTGGCTCAGGTTGGTGAACACCGCCACGTCCACCTTGACGTCCGACACGCGGTGCTGGACCAGGCCGTGGGCCGAGATTTCCAACACGATGCGGCGTTTCCCCGCATCAAGCGCTTCGCGCGCCAGCCGCTGCAGCTCGGGGGCCGGCGGCGTGGTGTTGGGCAAACCACACGACGGGTTGACGATCGTGCTCAGGCAGACGGCGTCATCGAACAGCGCCGCGCATAGATGGGACACCGAGGTCTTGCCTTTGGTGCCGGTCACCCCCACGGTGAACAGCCGTTGGAACGGATGGCCGTAGCACGCGGCCGCCAACTGCGACAGGGCGCGCTGGCTGTCGGCGACGCGCACGTAGCCAAAGCCCGCAGGCGGGTCAAACGGCCCCTGGCCCACCGCCGCCTGCGCCCCGCGCTCGTACGCCTGGCTCAAGAAGGCATGGCCGTCGCAGCGCTTGCCTTTGACGGCGACGAACAGGTCGCCCGCGCTCACGCGGCGCGAATCGTAGCGCAATTGGCGCACGGCGCGGTCCAAACACCCCGCCGCCTCGACCACGTCCACGTGTCGTAACAGCTCACGTGCACTGTAGGAAGTCATCTCATTTCACCAGTTGGATGGTAAGCGCTGGCGCCCTCCTTTAGCGATGACTTCAGGGATTTCTTCAGGGGACCTGTGGGCGTTGCATTTGGGTGAGCGTTTTTCTATGATAGTTAAGCAAGGGATGAGGGCGCTCCGCCATAGGAACAGGGGGGTTGAAAACCCTGCCTCATTTTCTTTATACTTATGTCAGTGTGAGGGTTCGATATCAAGTTTTATATTCAAGAGTAATAACTGAGTGAAAGGTTTTTGTCACTGAATCTACGATGACGGTAAAACCCGCCAAGAAAGGAGTGGAACAATGGATACCGATTTCACCAGGATCTCCATTTACGTTCCCAAGAGCAAGCAGAAGGAGCGCCCCTTGGAGCGGCTGTACAAGCTGGGCCAGGAGCGAGACCGCTCGCTGAACTACATGATCGTGCAAGCGGTGCTCGACTTCGTCAAGCGCGAAGAGCGCAAAAAACCCGGCGCAGCCTGAAGCTCCATCCGCGATGGGTGACGCTTAGCGAAAAGGGCTGGGCAGGGCCCTTTTTGCGCACCAACCCCAATCAGCGGATCAACGGGTATGGGCTTGAACTGGGTTTGAGCGCGGAGCGCCACATGTGCTCGACCAGATCTGCGAAGGAAATGCCCGCAGCAGCCGCCACCTGCGGCAGGTCTGAAGTGTCCGTCATGCCCGGCGAGGTGTTGACCTCCAGCACGAACGCCCCCCCTGCTTCGGTTAACCTTAAGTCCACGCGCGAGTAGCCCCAGCAGCCCAACGCCTGATGGGCCTTGAGCGCGGCGGTTTGCACGCGCTCGGTCGTGGCGCCGTCCAGGGGCGCGGGCACGAGAAAATCGGTCAGCCCGGGCGTGTACTTGGC
>DATCIV010000310.1:0-2989 GCA_036507575.1 Candidatus Bipolaricaulota bacterium
CCCCAGCAGCATGAAGGGGATGATGACCCACTGCACCAGGGGCGTTGTTTCCTCGATGCCCCGGTCAAACGGTGAAAAGCCGCCGCTGGCCAGCGTGGTAAAGGTGTGTTCCAGGGCGATCAAGGGGGACATGCCCGCGGCCCAGAGTGCCAGGGTTTGGGCCAGGGTCAGGAGCAAGTAGACCTTCCACAACGCCCGCGCCGTGTGTTTGATGCGCGGGGTGAGTTTCTCCACGTTTGGGCCGGCGGCTTCGGTCTCCATCAACTGCAGGCCGCCCACGGCCAGCTTGGGCAGCACGGCCACCGCCAGCACGATGATGCCCATGCCGCCAAGCCATTGGGTGAACTGCCGCCAGAACAGCAGGGCCTGAGGGTTGGTGGAAATACTGGTCAGGATGCTCGAGCCGGTCGTGGTGAAACCGCTCATCGCCTCGAAGTAGGCATCGATGAAGGACAGCTTGCTGGCCAGGATGTAGGGCAGGGCGCCAAACGCCGCGATGACCAACCACGCCAAGGGCACCACCAGGAACGCTTCGCGGACGCCGAGTTCCCTGTCCGAGCGGGTGAAGTGCTCGACCGACCAGCCCAAAAAGGCTGCCAGCAGCATGGGGACCGCATAGGGGAGAAAATCCTCACGGTGATACAGCGCCACGCCCAGCGGGAACACGTAAGCCAAGCTCAGCCAGCGGACGATCACTGCCACCAGGTTCAGCGCTGGGCGCACGTCCACCAGGGTGACATCTTTCATCTTCATTGAAAAATCAGGGCCTCCACCGCCTTGACCTTGTTCTCGGCCGTGAACAGGATGGCGTGATCGCCCGCCTCAAGCCAATCCTGGCCGCGCGGGATGATGACCTGCTGATCGCGCAGGATGGCCCCCACGATCGTGCCCTGCGGGAAAAACCTCTCCCGCAACGGGCGTTGGATCACCTTGCTGTCCGGGGGGATCTGCAGCTCCAACACCTCGGCGCGGTTTTCCTCCAACACGGCCAACGCCTCGGTGCCGCGCTCGTGGGTGAAGCGGATGATCTCCTCGGCGATGAGCTTGCGCGGGTTGATGGCCACGTCCACGCCCACCATCTCAAAGGCTTTCAGGTACGAAGGCTGCTCCACGAGGGCGATGACGCGCTGCACCCCCAGCCGCTTAAGCAGCAGCGCCGACAGCAGGTTCTTCTCCGGGGTGGAGGTGACGTTGATGGCCACCTCCACGGTGTGGATTTTTTCACGCTCCAGGAACTCCATGTCCATGGCGTCGTGGTTGAGCACCAGCGTGTGCTGGAGTTGCTGCGACAGCCATTGGCAGCGGGCGGCGTCCTTTTCGATCAGGTAGGGGGCGAACCCCTTCCCCTCCAGCAGAAGCGCCAGGCGATAGCCGATGCGCCCTCCTCCGATGATGACCACGCTGCGCACCTTGTGGATGCCGGACAGGCGCGCGTTGAACTGGGCCACCGCCTCGGGCGTGCCGATGTTGACCAGCAGATCCCCCGCCAGGATCACGTCATCCCCGTGAGGGATGATGGTTTGATCGCCGCGGATCAGGCTGGCGATGGTGCAGCCGATGGGGACTTGGATTTCCGACACGGCAAGGCCTGCAATGGGCGAGCCTCGGCGAATCGAGATCTCGGTCATCAGCACTTTGCCGCCGGCGAATTCGTTGATGTGCTTGGCTTCGGGGATGGCCAGGTTCCTGGCAATGGCTTTGGCCGTGATCAGCTCGCTGCACACGATGTAGTCGACGCCCAGATAGCCCTGCTTCCAGTGCAGCAGGTAGTCCGGGTCCTGCACGCGGGCCACGGTCAGGGGGGACCCCAGCTGCTTGCCGGTGGCGCAGGCCACGATGTTGACCTCGTCCACGTTGGTGCAGGCAATGAGCAGTTCGGCCTTCTCGACGCCGGCTTCCACCAGCGTGGCGGCCGAAGAGCCGCTGCCCTCGATCACCAGCAGGTCCAGGGACTGCAACGATTCGTAGCGCGATGGGTCGCGCTCGATGACGACGACGTCGTTGTCCCGATACAGTGCTTCGGCGATGGCGGTGCCGACGGCGCCGGCTCCGATGACGATGACGCGCATGCTCCATCCTTAGAACCCCTGACGAAAGCCCGTCGCCTGGAGCTTGAGTTGAGTTTTGCTCAGGGACAGGGCCGGTTTCGTCAGGCACTCCCAGATGAGGTCCGATGATAGCGCATGCGCAGGATCAAGACAACGTCCACCTCTGCGGGTGGGGCGCGTGCGGCGGATTTGTGCACGGGGCACGCGACGGGTACGATCGAGCCACACGCAGAAAGCAGGGGGGATACGCCATGCGAATTCTATGGTCGGCCATCGCCCTGGAGGCAGCCGCGCTCCTGGCGGCGACCGCATGGGCGCACGATGCGCACCCCGGCGTTGCGCAGGGCGCCGCGGTCACGCTGCGCGCGGTGGGCGGGCAGACGGGCCCTTCGCAGGAGCCCGCGATCGTGCACGTGAGCCTGTTCGAGTGGGGCATCGCGCCCAGCGTCCTGGAGGTCCCCGCCGGCGCGGTCACCTTCGTGGTTCAAAACGATGGAGACGTCGCCCACGCCCTGCACATCGGCGGCGCCGGGGTGTCCGCGCAGACCGAGGTCTTTTCAAGTGGACAGACGCGCGCCTTGCAGGTGGATCTGGCGCCGGGGCAATACACCCTGTGGTGCCCGGTGCCGGGCCATCGCGGGCTGGGGATGGAATCGCCGCTGGCGGCAAGCGGTTCGACGGATGACGCTTCCCTCGAGCGCGCCCTGGATGCAAACGCCAACGGGCTCATGGACGATGCCGAGATCCTGAACGCCGTCCGGCTGTGGATCGGCGGCCAGATCGTCCCCGGCCTTGGTCAGCCGCTGTCCGACGCCCAGATGCTGGACCTGATCCGCCGCTGGGCCACGGGCGAGCCCTTCTGAGAGTCTGTCTTCAAAGTGGGGAACAAACTCATCTGCTCCCCCTTCTCCCCTGGTGGGAGAAGGCCGTGATGAGGGGGA
>DATCIV010000311.1:0-4391 GCA_036507575.1 Candidatus Bipolaricaulota bacterium
AGTAAGGACTAAGACTCTCAGATATGTGAGGAAATGCTGTATGTCAGACTCTCGATTAGCGGCTTTTGCCCCAGCCTCTACCTCGAATACAGTGATAACGCTGATATAGATGGGATGGAACTGCCGAATTGCCCTTCTGAATGGAGTATTTGCATGGGAGCGACTCTTGAAGTCATTGCAAAGAATGTCTGTGTCAACTAAAAGAGGGCCTCGCCCCAAGCTTGCCATCCTTTTCTGATTTCCTTCAGTATCTTATCAACCTCAGGTTTATCAGCCCATACGCCCTGGATACGATCTAATTCAGCCTCAAAACCCACCTGGTATCTTTGTATTTGCCTTTCAATCAGATCAATGTCGGCGTCGAGATCAGGAGCGTCTGATACCGACATCTTGGTATTGAGGCTCACCTGACTTGAATAGCGCACTAAGGTAGTATTCATTAGGCTTTCCCCCTCTTATGCTTCTTCCAAGTTTCAAGGTTCCTTTTCTGCGCTTCAATAAAGGCATTCATCCTGCTAGCAGAAATGCTAATACGCGCGACCGCCTTTGCCTCCGCACCTTTAATATCCTCAAACTTCAGCTGCCCGCCCTCGATAAGAACAGGAGGGGTCAACTGGAAAAACGTCAAGAAAAACTCATCTTCGGTGTGGCTCACAAGCATATGATTTGCAAAGATAACTGGCAATTGTTCGGGCACAACGAAAGTGATGGGCAATCTTCTTTCCGTCACGACTTGCTTCTTGCCCCTGCTATTTGCACTCATTTGGGCACCCTTCCATAAACCATCGCATACTAGGATAGCAGAACTACCCCCACCCATTGTAGTACCTCCATTACCCTGAAGCGAGAAATATCAACCCTTGGCAAACTAGACAAGCCCATTCTGCAGTATAGGTATTCTGCAGAATTCGCTTACGCGTTGCTTTGAGAAGTGAAAACGCAGGGCGCAGATGGCAAGTCTGTAAGGGTTTACAATACGAAAACGCACATCAGCTCGCGCGCCTTGAGGTTTGACAAAAGCGGACTAATGCGGTAGACTTTTCTTGAGCGCTATCTTTGAAAATGATTTCATCCAGAGGAGACAGCATGAAGGAACCATTGGTCATCAAGAGCCTGCGGGTCAACGTCGAGGACAAGGAGATCCTCAAAGGCGTGGACCTGCAAATCCGTTCCGGCGAAGTTCACGCGGTGATGGGACCCAACGGCTCCGGCAAGAGCACCTTGGCCTATGCCCTGATGGGCCACCCCAAGTACGAGGTCACGGGCGGTACGGTCACCTACAAGGGGCAAAACGTGCTTGAGATGGAGCCGGAGGACCGCTCCAAACTTGGGATGTTCCTGGCGTTTCAATACCCCTTCGAGATCGAGGGCGTGCCGCTCACGCGCTTTCTGATGACGGCCTTTCGCGCGCACCACCCGGCTCCTGCAGAGGGCAGTAATGGAAAATCCCGCGTCAAGGTGGGGGAGTTCCGCAAGCTCATGCTGGAGAAGCTCAAGCTGCTGCGCATGGATGAGTCCTTCATCAAGCGCTACCTCAACGAAGGCTTTTCCGGCGGCGAGAAGAAGCGCGCCGAGGTGCTGCAGATGCTGGTGCTCAAGCCGCAGCTGGCCATCCTGGACGAAACCGACTCGGGCTTGGACATCGACTCGGTCAAGATCGTGGCCGAAGCGGTGAACACCCTGCGCGGCCCCGAATTTTCCGCCCTGGTGGTGACCCACTATCAGCGCATTCTCAACTACCTGGAGCCCGACTTCGTCCACGTCATGGTGGACGGTCGCGTGGTGGAAAGCGGCGGTCGGGAGCTTGCGCACCGGCTGGAATCCGAAGGGTACGACCGCATCGTCGAGCGCGAGCGCGGCCGGCAGGAGGTGGCTTCATGAGCGAGCTGCAACACTTGGGAGAAAAGAAGCGCGGCGCCACTGCCGAACAAGAGGTGGTCGAGCGCGATTACACGCCCTACGACTTCCGCGACGACATAGCCTATTTGCACAAGGCCGCTCCGGGCCTTTCCGTCGACATCGTCAAAGAGATCTCCAAGATGAAAGGCGAGCCCCCGTGGATGCTCAAGAAGCGCCTGGAGGGGCTTGAGATCTTCCTGCAAAAGCCCACGCCCACCTGGGGCGGGGACCTTTCCAAGCTGGACTACGACAAGATCAGCTATTACATCAAGCCCTCGGAAGGCCAGGGCCACACCTGGGAAGAGGTGCCCGACAAGATCAAAAAAACCTTTGAGAAGCTGGGCATCCCCGAGGCCGAGAGAAAATTCCTGGCGGGTGCTGGTGCGCAGTACGAGTCCGAAGCCATCTACCACAACCTCAAGAAGGAGTGGGAGGATCGCGGCGTCATCTTCCTGGACAGCGACACGGGCCTGAAGAAATACCCGCACATCTACGAAGAGCTGTGGGGCACGGTCGTGCCCGCCGCCGACAACAAGTACGCGGCCTTGAACACGGCCTTCTGGAGCGGCGGGTCGTTCGTGTACGTGCCCAAGGGCGTGCAGGTGACCATGCCGCTGCAGGCGTATTTCCGCATCAACGCGGCGGACATGGGCCAGTTCGAGCGCACGCTCATCATCCTGGACGAGGGCGCCAAGCTGCACTACATCGAAGGCTGCACCGCGCCCACGTATTCAAGCTCGAGTCTGCACTCCGGCGTGATCGAGATCATCGTCAAGAAGAACGCCAGCATGACCTACACCACGCTGCAGAACTGGGCCAACAACATGTACAACCTGGTGACCCAGCGCGCCATCGTGCACGCGGGCGCCTCGATGTCGTGGGTGGACGCCAACTTGGGCAGCTGCCTGACGATGAAGTACCCCAGCTGCTACCTGGTTGGCGAGTGCGCGACGGGCGAGATCCTGTCCGTGGCCTACGCAGGCGACGGCCAGCACCAGGACACCGGCGGCAAGGTGATCCACGCCGCCCCGAACACCACCTCGCGCATCACATCGAAGTCCATCTCGCTGCGCGGCGGGCGCACCAGCTACCGCGGGTTGGTCAAGATCGCCAAAGGCGCCACCGGCGCCAAGTCCAACGTGATGTGCGACGCGCTGCTGCTCGACGACCACAGCGTCAGCGACACGTACCCCTACATCGAAATTGAAGAGGACCGCGTCACCGTCGGCCACGAGGCCACGGTGGGCAAGGTCGGCGAAGACCTGCTGTTCTACCTGCGCAGCCGCGGCCTGAGCGAGAGTGAGGCGCTCTCCTTGATCGTGCTGGGCTTTGTCGAGGAGTTCGCCAAAACCCTGCCGATGGAGTACGCGCTGGAGTTCAACCGCCTGATCCAACTCGAAATGGAGGGATCAGTAGGGTGAGCAAACTATTATCTGAGACCAAGTTAAACCAAGACGGGTTGATGGCGCTGTCCGAGCGCCTGGACGAGCCGGCCTGGATCCGCGAGAAACGCCAAAACGCCTGGGAGCGCGCGCAAGCGCTGGATCTGCCTCAGGCGCGCTACACGCAGCTGCGCGGCCTTGAGATCGAAAAATACGCGGCGCACACGCTGCACGCAGGAAAGCCCGATCTGTCAAGCACCCCTGCCGTGGTGAGCGAGCTGTTGTCCGGCAAATCGAACGAAGACGCCTTCGGCGTGCAACTGGACTCCTCGGCCGTGCAGTTCCAGCTGCCCGAGGCGCTGCGCAAGCAGGGCGTGATCTTCTGCGACCTGAACGCCGCCGCGCGCGAGCATGAAGGATTGTTAAAGAAATACCTGATGCAAGACCTGTTCAAGCTCCAGACCAAGCTGCACGCGCTGCACGCGGCTTTCTGGAGCGGCGGTGTTTTTCTCTACGTGCCCAAGGACGTGCAGATTGAAGCGCCTCTCAACATGCTGTTCTTGCACCGCGGCGCGCATGCCGGGCTGTTCACCCACACCGTGATCGTGGCCGAGCGCGGCAGCAAACTGACCTACATGGAGGAGAACTACGCCCTCGACCGCCAGGCCGGCGCGCTGCACACCGCCGGCGTGGAGGTTTTCTTGATGGAAGGGGCCAAGGTCCAGTACGGCGGCATCCAGAACTGGAACGAGCAAACGTACTCGTTCGGGTCGCGTCGCGCCCGCATCGCCAAGGACGCCACGATGGACTGGACGTTGGGCTGGCTGGGCGGGCGGCTGGTGGTAGCGCAGCTGTACAACGAGCTGGCCGGGCCAGGCGCGTTGGCCCACGACGTGCAGATGGCTTATAGCCACAACAAGCAGCACTTCGACATCAGCTCCAACCTGGTCCACCAGGTGCCGGACACCAAGGGCGAGGTGCGCGTGCGCTCCGTGCTGCGCGACCGCAGCCGCTCGGTGTTCAGCGGCCTGATCCGCATCGAGTCGGGTGCGCAGCGCTCGGACGCCTATCAATCGCACCGCGCCCTGATCCTCAACGACGGCGCGCGCA
>DATCIV010000312.1:0-3105 GCA_036507575.1 Candidatus Bipolaricaulota bacterium
ATATCTAAAGGACCGAAAAGCAAGATCGGTGTCGTGAGTCGTCTAGGTTTCTTATACACAGTTTGGTGCGCCCGACAGGAATTGAACCTGTGACCTCTTGCTCCGGAGGCAAGCGCTCTAATCCGCTGAGCTACGGGCGCGGGACTTTCAATTGTAGTTTGAAGGGGAAACCATTTCAATCTGCAGAAGGCTCACCCGCAAAGCGCCTGGACGAGCTCCTTCACGCGGCGCACGTCCACCGGATGGGTCGAAACGCCGTCCACTTTAAGCGAGGTGCCCACGATGAAGCCGTCGGCGTGCGGCAGATAGGCTTTGACGTTTTGCGCGCCGACGCCGCTGCCCAGGAACACCGGCGTTCTCCCCGCCGCCGCTTTCACCCCTTTGAGCTCGTCCAGGTCCACGGCCTTGCCCGTGCCCACCCCTGAAACGATGAGTGCATCGGCAAGGCCGCGCTCGATGGTGTCCTGCACCTCGGCTTGCGGTGAGTAGGGGCCAAGCGGCGCCGAGTGCTTTACGTTCACATCGGCGAAGATCTTCACGTCGGCTCGCAGCTGCGCCCGGTAGCGCAGCAGGTCGTGGGCGATCCCCTGCAAGATGCCCTGATCCGCCACGCGCGCCCCGCACAGCACGTTGACGCGGATGAACTGCGCCCCCGCCGCATGCGCCACGGCAAGCGCGCTCAAGCCGTCGTTGCGCAGCACGTTGATGCCAAGGGGCGCGTTGAAACGCCGCTTCACCGCGCAGGCAAGCGCCGTCATGTGGCTGATCGTGTGCGCGGGAACGCGATCCGGATAAAACGGAACGTCGGAAAAATTCTCGATCAGCAAGCCGTGGACGCCGCCCTCCAGCAGCGCATCTGCATCGCGCAGCACGGCGCGCTCGATCTGGTCCATCGGCAGCGCATGGCGCGGCGAGCCGGGCAGCGCGGGCAGGTGCAGCATGCCCACCAACGGCTTTGCCACCTGGGACCAGCCGTGGAGCAAGGCTGAACTCATAAGCCGAAGCTCAGCTCCAGCATGAAGAAGGGGCCGCCCAGGTTGGATGGAGGGCCGTCGAAGCCGATCGAGCCGAAGAACCCGGGTCCCTGGGCCCACGTGGACAGCCACGGGGTGAACAGATACCCGCCCCAGGCGCGCAGGAGGAAGTCGCTGTCCAGCACGGACAGCTCGTATTGCAGGTACGGCGTCATCCACACGCCCCACTTTTGCACCTGCGAAAACTGCCCCTGGTTGGGGTGGATCACGTCTTGGAAGTCAAAGGCAAGTCCCTTGCGCACCGTCAGCTGGGCCAGGTTGACTCCCCCGGCCACGCCGCTGCTGATGCGGCCGGCGGACAAAGGGCGCAGGGTCCAGTCCAGCACGAGGCCGAAGAAGCTGGCATCCAGCGACACGCTCTCCCCGCCTTTGCTGTTCCAGAACATCCCGGTGAAGCCCCAGCGCCACGGCAGGTCCTGCTGCGGAAAGGTGCTGGAGCCGCCGTAGATCTGGGCGCCGCCCGTCAGCGCGGGGAAACCGGCCTGGCGCAGCTGGGCGTTGACGTCGTCCAGCTCCAGCAGAATCCAGCCGGCGCCTTGGCTGGAGTTGATCTGAAACTCCTGGGCCAGCGTGCTGCTCGCGCACAAGAGCAGCCATGCAAGCAGCAGATGGAAGATCTTTCTCATGATCACGCTCCTCGGATCGGGGTGAAGCTAAGGCTTGGTCTCGATCTTGAGGATAGCACATTCGCGTTGCCCTCACCATCGGGGACACGAGGCGCATTCATTCCCGGCTTTACGCCGACCTTGACGCCCCATAAAATAGGGGCACATCTAGTACATTGCCACCATGGTTTTTTGTAGGGCCGGCTGTGCCGGCCAAGCCTGCAAAGCAGGCCCCTGCAAAAGCAGGACGCCCGCACAGAGCGGGCCCTACTAGCTAGCTCGCTTGGAGGATCATGAAAGCATCGAAGCTACTTGAGCTGAGTCTATATGCTGCTTTTCTTTTGGGGTTCACTCTGACGGCAAGCCACGGCTTGCAGGCCTTGCAGGAGCCCGCTCTGCGGGAGCGCGCCGGCGATCCGCCGCACATCCTGTCGCTCGAGTTCCCCAACGTGATTCGACCCAACGGCTCGCCGGTCCAGGGCAAGGTGGCGTTCTTCGACGCGGACCGTGATGCAGCCACGCTGGAGCTGGACGTGGTGCGCGCCTTCGACTTCTCGCCCGTGAGTTTTCCGATCGAAACGAAGGTGCAGACGCCCGGTGAGACGTTCTTCTCCCTGTCGTCCACGCTGATCCAGCCGGTGGCGCTCGAGGCCACGATCGTGGACGCGCAGGGCAACCGCAGCGACCCCGTGCTCTTCCACTTTGCCGCCGTCACGCCCGAGCGCGAGGTGGCGCCGGGGGTGTATTTCATCAACGCCTGGGGCGAGCAGGGCAGGGGAGCGGGCCAGTTCAACTTCGAAGGGCCGCACGGCATTCGCGTGGGGCCGGACCACAACGTGTACGTGGTGGACCAGGGCAACCACCGCATCCAGGTGTTCACCCCGCAAGGGGAGTATTTGACCGAGTGGGGCCGCCAGGGCCGCTCGGGCCAGGGCCGGTTCAACTTCCCGTCGGACTTGATCTTTGCGCCCAACGGGGACATCTACGTGTCGGACTCGCTTAACCACCGCATCCAGGTGTTCGACTCGCAGTTGAATTATGCCCTGCAATGGGGGGGACAGGGGTTTGGCGAAGGGCAATTCGTTTCGCCGCGAGGCCTTGCGTTGAACTCCAAACAGGAGCTGTTCGTGGTGGACGAGCAAAACGGCCGCATCCAAGTGTTCGACCTGGCCGGACGGTTCCTGCGCCAGTGGGGCCGGTTCGGCAAGGACGAGGGGCAGTTCAACGTGATCGTCGGCATCGACGTGGACTCAAACGACGAGGTGTACGTGGCCGACGGCTTCAACCACCGCATTCAGGTGTTCGACTCCGAAGGGAATTTTCTGCGCCAGTGGGGCCAGCTCGGCGGAGCGGAAGACCAGTTCGACGATCCGGTGGGCGTGGCCGTATCCCCCGCAGGCTGGGTGGCGATCACCGACACCTCGCCCATCCGCACGGCCGCCTCCGGCGTGCTGCACGACCGCGTG
>DATCIV010000313.1:0-2301 GCA_036507575.1 Candidatus Bipolaricaulota bacterium
GGTATCCCTTGGCCGCGCAGGTGAACGCCAGCCCGATCCCCGTGTTGCCGCTGGTGGGTTCGACAAGCACCGTATTCTTGCTGATCTTGCCTGTGCGCTCCCCTTCTTCGATCATGAAGACCCCAACCCTGTCCTTGACCGACCAGAGCGGGTTGAAGTTTTCCAATTTTCCCACGACGGTCGCCTTGGCACCGCCTACGACCCGGCGCAGTTTCACCAGCGGCGTGTGCCCGATACACTCGGTGATGTCGTTGTAGACGCAGCCGCGAAAAGGAATGGGATAGGGCATCGAGAAATCCTCCAATCCAGAATTGGTAGGCGACTGATTGGAACCAGTCTCGAGTATAACACTTGTTGGCACTGGGTACTACGCATGCTCAAGACCAGTGACCCGCCCCGTTTGTTCAATCAACAACTGCATAGACCCGTCAAGGATACGGCCAAGACACCCCCCCAACCAGACGCTTGACAGGTCGCAAGAAAGCCTATATAAGGATGAGATTATCCTAATATCGCCAAAGGAGGCGCACATGGGGTGGCCCGGCCAGCTGCACGCCTTGAACGAGTCCCAGCTCCCCCACCGCGTGCGCCCGTACCTCAATCACGCGGTCAGTTTCAAGCGACCCTGCACTTCCCTGGAGCGGATCGCCGCGCTCGAGAGCGTCGGGTTGAACGTGTTCTTCTACCCCGCCGAGCTGGTCAGCGGCTGCGACCTGCTGTCGGATTCGGGCACCACGGCCATGACCTCCGCTCAGTGGGCCGCCCTGCACCTGGGCGATGAAGCCTACGGCTCCAACCGCGGCTACTTCGTGCTGCAAGCGCAGGTGCGGGAGACGTTCGGCGAAGAGTTCTTCGACCAGCAGCCCGGCCAACGCGTCAACGCCTTCCTCTTCCACCAGGGCCGCGCCGCCGAGGACGCCCTGTTCGCCCAGCTCGGCGCTTTGAGTCCGGGGCTGATCGTCCCCAGCAACGGCCACTTCGACACCACCCAGGCCAATCTGGAGGCCCACCGCATCCAGCCGCTGAACCTGTTCTCGCCGCAGCTCAAAGAGGCAAGCTCCGCGTGTCACTTCAAGGGCGACATGGACGTGCACAAGCTGGAAAACCTGCTCGAAAAGCATCATCCGAAAATTCCGCTGGTCTACCTGACCATCACCAACAACACCGGCGGGGGCCAGCCCGTTTCCATGGACAACGTGCGCCGCGTCGGCGCTTTGGCGCATCAATTCGAGATCCCGCTGTTCCTGGACGCCTGCCGCTTCGCTGAAAACGCTTATTTCATCCAGCAGCACGAGCCCGGTTTCGCCAAGCGCGCGATCCCCGAGATCGTGCGGGAGATGTTCTCGCACGCGGACGGCTTTACGATCAGTTTCAAAAAGGATGGGCTTGCCAACATGGGCGGCGGGCTGTTCGTGCGCCGGGACGGGCTGTTCGCGCGCAAGCACCCCAAACTTCTAGACGCGCTCACCGATTACCAGATCCGCAAGGAAGGCCACCCCACCTACGGCGGCATGTCGGGACGCGACATCATGGCCCTGGCGCAAGGCTTGAAGACCGTCACCGAGGAGCCTTATTTGTACTACCGCGTCGAGCAGGTCGCCTCCTTCGGTTACGCCATGGCCGCGCAGGGCCTGCCCGTGCTCACCCCCTTCGGCGGCCACGCCGTCTATCTGGACATGAACCGCTTCTTCGCCGACTCCCCGCTCCAGCCCGCCGACTTCGGCGGCGTTTCGTTTGTGGCCCTGCTGCTGGGCGCCTTTGGCCATCGCGCCTGCGAGATGGGGCATTTCGCGTTCGGCAAGTACGATCCTCACGCTGGCAAGGACACTTTCCCCGAGGTAAACTTCGTGCGCTTTGCCGTGCCCCGCCTGCGCTACGAGCAGCAAGACCTGCAGGCGGTGGCCGAGGCCGCAGGCGAGTTGTATCAGCAGCGCCGGCACATCCCCCCGGTTGAAGTAGTATGGGGTCGTGAGCTTTCGCTGCGGCATTTCAAGGCGCGGTTTCGCTTCAAAACGTAAGAGGAGTGATCTTGAGCATGCGCGTTTCGACCACGTACTTCATCGCCGCGGCCGCCATTTCGCTTTCGGTCCTGCTGGTCGTGGCGCTGTGGGGGGACATGGCTGACAGCGGCCAAGCCCATCACGGCGGCCAGAGCATGTCCGCGCAGGAGTTCCAGGACCGGCTGCTGGCGCAGCAAGCGCTCTACGGCCTGCCCGACGGCTCGCTGCGCCCGCCCCCGGGGACCCAGGTCTACGTGCTGGCGCAGCAGTACGCTTTCCTACCCTACACTCTGCGGTTGCA
>DATCIV010000314.1:0-3824 GCA_036507575.1 Candidatus Bipolaricaulota bacterium
AGAAGGCGGCTCCCAAACCGGTAGAGCCGCCCGCCCGCCCCGTGCGCAAAGTGCCCCGGCCGCCGGTGGTGACCATCCTGGGTCACGTGGACCACGGCAAGACGACGTTGCTGGATTACATCCGCAAGAGCCACATCACCGAGGGCGAAGCCGGCGGCATCACGCAGAGCATCGGCGCCTATCAGGTGGAGTTTCAGGGCAAGAAGATCACGTTCATAGACACCCCCGGTCACGCCGCTTTCAGCAACATGCGCTCGCGCGGCGCCAAAGCCACCGACATCGTGGTGCTGGTGATAGCCGCCGATGACGGGGTGATGGCCCAGACGGAGGAAGCGTTGAGCCATGCCCGCGCGGCCAAGGTGCCCATCATCGTGGCCGTCAACAAGATCGACAAGGCTCCCGATCGGCTGGATCGCGTCAAGCAGGAGCTGGCCAAGCGCGAGCTGACGCCTGAAGACTGGGGTGGAAGCACCATCGTCGTGCCGATGTCGGCCCTCAAGGGAACGGGCGTGGACACGCTGCTTGAGATGATCCTGCTCACCGCCGAGATCCAAGAAATCGCCGCCGATCCCGATGGGCCGGTGGATGCGGTGGTGATCGAAAGCTATATGGACACTCAGAAGGGCCCCATCACCTCGATCCTGGTCAAGAGCGGCACGCTGCGCAGCCGCGACGTGGTGGTGGCGGACACCAGCTACGGCCGCATCCGCGCGCTGGTGGACGATCGCGGGCGGCGCATGGAAGAAGTGCCGCCGGGCACGCCCGCCCAGCTGCTGGGGTTGGACAAGGCCCCGGCTGCAGGGGCCAAGCTGGAAGTGTTCGAGGACGGCAATGCCGCCAAGGCGCTTGCCGAGGCCCGTTTGAGCGAAACCCGCAAAGTGCGGCTCAATCGCCAGCGGCCCAGCATGGCCGACATCATGAACCAGATGCTGCAAAAGGGAAAGCTGCGCCTGGTGCTCAAGGCCGATTCCATGGGATCGCTCGAGGTCATGGAGGCGGAGCTGCGCAAGATCAAGCTGGAAGACGTATCCATCGAAATCCTGCACACCGGGGTGGGTCCCGTCAGCGAAAGCGACGTGGTCCTGGCGGCCTCCGGAGAGGACGTGCAGGCAGCCGTCATCGGCTTTCGCACCCACGTGGACAAGAATGCCTCGGACATAGCGCAGCAACTGGGCGTGACGCTGCGCACGTACAGCATCATCTACGACCTGACCCAGGAGGTCGAGCGCGCGCTCAAGCGCCTGCTCAAGCCCGAATACCAGGAAGTCAAGCTGGGCGAGATCGAGGTGCGCAACGTGTTCAGAATCCCGAGAGTGGGGACGGTCGCCGGCTGCTTCGTGCGAGATGGCATGGTCGTCCGCAGCGGACAAATCCGCGTCTTTCGCGACGGCGTGGAGATCCACCACGGGCCGATCCGCACCCTGCGCCGTTTCGACGAAGACGCACGCCAGGTGGAAAAGGGCAAGGAGTGCGGCATCCTGCTGGAAGGTTTCGACAACGTTCAAGAGGGGGACCGGCTCGAGAGCTTCAAGGTTGAGCGCGTTGAGGTCTAGCGGGCCGAGGGCATGAAAGTCGGCGTGTTGACCGTGCGGCTGAGGCTGTCCTCACCGACCTCGCTCAAGGAAAAGCGTTCCATTCTCAAACACCTGATTGCAGGCATCCGCCACAAGTTCAACGTGTCCGTGGCCGAAATCGACCACCACGACGACAAACGCGCCGCAACCTTGGGCATTGCCTGCGTGGCCAACGACGGGCGCTTTGTGCATCGTCTGCTGTCGAAGGTGGAGTCCCACTGCAACGGCGCGACCGATTGCAGCGTGGAGCAGGTGTTGCTGGAGGTATGGCCATGAGTCACGGCTTTGAGAAGATCCGGGGGGTGGTCAAGCGGGAGCTTGCGCTTGCGCTTGCCGAGGCGAGGGACCCGCGCCTGTCGTTTGTCACTTTGATGGACGTCAAGCTGTCGCCCGATTTACACCATGCCACCGTTTACGTCAGCGCGTTGAACGAGGAAGAGGAAGCCGAAACCCTACAAGTGTTGCAAGCCCATCAAGGGCACTTTCGCTCCGAGCTTGCCAGACGCATGGAACTGAAGCACACGCCCGAGCTGTTCTTTCGCATCGACGAGGTGGAAAAGAAGGCGCAGCGCCTGGATCAATTGTTTCAACAGATCGAATCCGAACACTCCCATTGACGTACCCGCCTGCGTTGGAAGACATACTCCAGCACACATTCCACTTTTCTTGTCAAACGCTTTAAGTCTGCTGCATAACGTTGAGCATTGACTTGCCCCGCGTTGTATGCTACATTTGACGTTGAAAATGGGGTTATATACGTTTCAATAAGCTTTTTAACTTGGTTCAAAGTGTTACGGACGTTACTTTGCAAACGCGAGGACGCTGCGGCGTTGCTTGTGAATATGGAAAATGGAGCAGCCCCTTGTCCTTAAGGAGGAAAAGTGGCTAGGAGGTTGGCGGGGTTTGTTGTGTTTTGCGTGCTCATCCACGCGTGCTGGTCATTCAATGCCCTGGCGGACGTCACGGGCAGCTTTGATTTACACATCTTCCTGGAGCCGGAAAGCACGCAGATAGAAGCGGTAAAGTACATCATCGACCTACAATCAAACCTGATCGTCAACGTGACGGTCAGCGGGCTGACGTTCGGCCCCGACCTGGGGATGGGCACCACGGGCATTGAGTTTTCCATCTTGAACCTCACCGGCGCCTTGGGGGCGTTGACGCTGCGGGAACAAGCGGTGTTTGCCACCCCCTTCGTCAGCCTGGACGTCGGCAACCTGCCCTCCCAGATCGTGCCCACCATCAACGCACCGGGGGTCTTCAACGGCGTGGCCTTTGTCTCCAGCCGCCTGACCACGGAACTGAACGTGGCCGGCGTGAGCTTCCGCAACGAGGCCATCTTCGAGGACGTGGACTTCCACGGCCCCTTCGACGTGCCCGACCGCAACCTGGACAACGGAGACGTCAACCACGACGGCTGCCCGGGCGTGTGCGGGGTGGACGATGACGGCGATGGGCAGATCGACGAGGGCAACGTCAACGACGACGATGAGGATGGCCGCATAGACGAGGACCCCGTTGGCGACGCCAACCTGGACGGCTGCCCCGGCCGCTGCGGCGTGGACGACGATGGCGATACTTTCGTGGATCTCGCTGACCCCGAAGTCATCGCCTGCGGCGCACCCTGTTTCACGGCTGATGACGATGAGGACGGACTGGTGGACGAGGACCAGGGCGATGCCCTGTTCGACGAGGATCCCTTTGGCGACGCCAACGGCGACGGCTGTCCGGGCGTGTGCGGGGTGGACGACGACAACGACGGCGTGGCCGATGAAGGCCCCATCGACGACGACGACGAGGATGGGTTCGTCGACGAGGATTTGGGCAAAACCGTGTATTTCGTGGGCAAGGTCAACAACATCCCCGGCGACCAGACGCCCAGCTTCGCCTTCGGAGATCGTTTCACCATTCTGGGCCAGACCGTCAGCGGCATCAACGTCACCACCAGCGTGGGGTTGTGTTTTTCCACCACGCCAAAGCAGATCAAGAAGCGCAGCTTCAACGGCTCGGTCAACCCCGAGTGCGCCGGGCCGCTGACGCCGCCCATCACGCCTCCAGAGAAAACCGCGCTCTTCTTCGATTTCTTGAACCTCAAGGTGCAGAACGTGTCCATCGGCGGCTTGGTGCTGGGCATGACGGGTGAATGGAAGCCGCTGGAAGCCTCCACGTTGGTCTTCGATGCCACCCTGGGGCTCTTCGGCATCGCCAATCTGCGCGTGTCGTATGAGACACAGCACTTGACCGATTTGA